>JANYHY010000499.1 GCA_025362165.1 Myxococcales bacterium
AGAGCGCCCGCCGGTCGAGAAGCTCGTGACCAAGGAAGTGAAGATCGAGGGCAAGGCCCCGGTCCGCGGCCACATCAAGGGCAACGTCCACGAGAAGGACAAGACCGACGAGATCAAGGGCGCGATCGTCGCTTGGGAGAACCACCCCGAGCTCGAGGCGCTCTACACCGGCGATGACGGACGCTTCCTCACGCAAGAGCTCCCCGAGGGCAAGTACGCGTTCACCGTCAAGGCCGATGGCTACAAGGACGGCACGTGCGACACCACGCTGCTGAAGGGCGGCGCGGACGCGACGGTCGACTGCCCGCTCGAGGCTCTGCCCCGCGTAGGAACGATCATTGGTCACGTGCGCGACGTTGAGAACTTGGCGCCGGTCGCGAACGCCGTCATCAAGCTCACGGACGCGCAGAGCAAGCCGCTGCAAGTCACCGCGGACTCCAACGGCGCCTACCGCTTCGAAGGCGTCGCGCCTGGTGCTGCAGTGCTGCAAGTGGACGCCGACGACTACATGACGTTCGTGGACTCCACCGACGTGAAGGTCCGCCAAGAGGTCACGGCGGACTCGATGATCCGACACCGCCCCAAGCAGGGTCTCGTGCAGGTCGGCAAGACCGAGATCACGATCAAGCAGCAGATCCAGTTCGCGGTCGACCAGGCCGTGATCCTCCCCGAGTCGACGCCGCTGTTGAACGAGATCGCTGACGCGCTCATTCACAACCCGCGCATCAAGAAGACCGAGATCCAGGGCCACACCGACAACAGCGGAACCCCAGAGCACAACCAGACCCTCAGTGAGCAGCGCGCAGACGCGGTTCGCCAATGGCTCGTCGCTCACGGAGTCACCAGCGATCGCCTCGTCAGTAAGGGCTTTGGCCAGAGCAAGCCGCTCGTGCCGAACGTCACGCCGGCGATGAAGCAGAAGAACCGCCGCGTGCAGTTCATCATCCAGGATCAAGACCCCGAGACCCCCGCCACCACCGGAGCGGGCACTGGCGCAGGCGGCACTGGCCCGAAGAAGCCGACGCCCCCGCCGTTCTGATCGGCACTGCGTTTCGAGACGACGCAATCCACACAGAGGGTCGCGAGCGATCGCGGCCTTTCGTGTTTAACACTACTGCCGCAGCTTCACGGCGACCGAGAATTCCACAGCCGGGTCCAGCCAAAACACTGCAGTAGTGTTAAGCGCTAGTCTTTGCCCGCGTCGACGACAGGTGCATCGGGATGCGTGGAGGCGTACGCGTCGTAGCCAGTCGTCAGCGCCTTGAAGAACAGATCGCCGATCACTTGTGCGCCTTGTGGTGTGGGGTGCGTGAGGTCTCCACCGCCCAGGCCCTTCTGCACCCACTTGGCCATCGAGCCTTTGCCGCCCATCGCCTCGAACGTGTTCCAGAACGCCACGCCGTGCTCGGCAGCGACCTTCTTCTGCAGATCGACGAGTCGCATGATGATCTTCGCGGTGCGCACGTTGCCGTCTTCGTCCTTCTCTGCGCGATCCAAGGGAGCTGCGACGAGGACCGATGCGTCGGGTGCCGCCGCCTTGAGCGTGTCGATCAGCTTGCCCATGTTTTCGAGGTACTGCGGCTCGTTCACGCCGCCGTCTTCGCTTTCGTTGGTGCCATATTGGATCACGATGAGCGACGGCTCACGCAACGCGAGTTGCTCCTTCCAGTGATCGGCGTTCATGCTCTTCCACAGGCTCGCGCGCCCGCCGAGCGTGCCAAGCGAGTCGTACGTGGCGCCAGGCTCTTCGCGCTCCATCACGACTCCGAACATGCGAACGTCACCGCCGCCGAGCGTGCGGAGGGTCATCGACGCAGGGCCGTCCGGCACGCTCACGCTCGCCTTGCGAGACACCTTCACGTCGCCGCGCGTGGAGACCTTGATCGGCTCTTGTCCCTTGATCTCGATCTGGAAGCTCCCGCCGTTGGGTTGCTCCAGGTAGTAGACGTCGAAGCGCGAGACCGCCTTGCCGTAGTCGCCGTGCGAGACCGTGCCGAAGGTGGCGGTGGCTGACTGCGCGGTGTGGAACGAGACGCCGCCGAGGCCGTACATGCCGTCACCCACGAGCGGCCCGGTGATGCGGCTCATCGACCAACCCTCGCTCGCCTTGTGCTCGACGTCGTTGTGGAAGTACCACTCCCAAGGGTTGACCGTCGCGATGAAGCCGTGTCCGCCGTCGCCGTATTTGGCCTGCATGCGGCGCCGCATCGTGCCGGAGATGTAGTCCGCGGCGATGACCGAGTCGCCATAGTGCAACACTCGAGTCATCGCGTTAGGCTCTCTTTTCAGGGTCTTCGCGAGGTGCATGTAGAATGCATCCAATGCGTGACCGGTCGCGTCCTCCACGGCGAGCGAGCCCTGCATCTTCGCCAAGATCGCCGGATCGAGCGGCGTGCGATCCTCGACGGTGGGCAGCGAGTTGGTCACCGTCGCTTGGTTGTCCGTCGTCTTGTTGATCGTCGCCTCACCGATCGAGGTCACAGGCGGCGGCACCAAAGCACTCGCGATCGCATCCGCCTCGCTCTTGTCCCACGGCGCGCGCACGACGCGTAGCTTGCGCATCGACGAGTGCGCGTACGGGATGGCGAGCAGCACCAACATCGCGGCGATCGCCTGCGACGTCTTCCCCAACAGCGGGTGGCGCTCGTCCGTGCTCATCGGTTCGACTACTAGTCAAACGCCGACGGCGCCGCCACCCATCCCGAGTCACGGACCTTTTG
>JANYHY010000665.1 GCA_025362165.1 Myxococcales bacterium
CTTCGAGCGCCAGAGCGCCGACGACGCAGGCGATCACGACTGGCGCATGACGTCGCCCCGTGACGAGAAGGTGGAGCCAGACGCGCTCGATCGCTTGCTCGGCGCGCTCGAGTTCGCGTCGTTCGTGCGCAAAGTGGACGACGGGCAAGGGATGCAGCCAGCGCGCGCGCACGGCTCGGTCACGATGGGCAAGCTCGTGTTGGCTTTCACGCTCGGACAAGCCGCGCCAGCGCCAGAGGGCGCGAGCTACTTCTCCGTGGCCGGCGAGGGCACCTTCGTCGTCGGCAAGGACGTCGTGACCGAGCTGCTCAAAGGATCGAATGCCTACAGGAGCAAATCGATCGTGCCATACCTGTCGATCGATCTCTCGCGCCTAGAGATCGCGGGGCCGGCAGAAAAATGGGCGATCGAGCGCAAGGATGACGTCGCGTTCGTCTTCGACGACACCAAGCTGCGCGCCTCTCGTGAGAAACTCGATCGCGTGTGGCTCGCGTTCGCGGACATGCGCGCGGACTCCTTCTTGGAGTCGTTCGACGACACGCATCCAGCGTTCACGATTCGCATGGTCCACAAAGACGCGACGCGCCCGCCCGCGGAGCTCGCGGTGCTCGGCCCCTGCCCTGGCACACCGAACGACGTGGTCGTGGTGCGTCGCGCGCCGTCTCGCGTGATCGCGTGCGTCCCCAAGGTCGTGCTCGATGGGCTCGGCACGCCACGCGCGCAGATCATCGATGATCGACTGTTCGTCGCGCGACCCGACGAGGTCGAAGAGATCACGCTCGAGACAGTGCCGCCTGCCGTGCGCGTGGAGCTCGCACGAAAGGGAAGCGGTTGGCACGAGCGCTCGCCTGTAGATCGCGATCTGGCAGGTGACGAAGTGGACGTCACCAACGCGCTCGTGTCGGCCATCGCGCGCGGCGTGGGCGCAGACGCCGCCATCGACAAGGGCTGCGCCGTTCGCTCGCGCGTCACGTTGGTTCGCACAGAGACACACGTCGCGGAGACCGTGGACGTCGGCGTGTGTGAAGACAAGCGCGTGTCTGTCGTGCGCGGCTTGGACGGCGGTAGGCTGTTCGTTGCCAACGATCTCGCGCGCAAGCTCGCACCTCGCGCAGGCGCGCTCCTCGGCAGAGAGCTCATCGCGACCCCGATCGACGTGAAGGACGTCTCGTCGATGTCGCTGAGATGCGGCGTGGATCAAGATCTCTCTCGCACCAGCGCTTCGTGGTCGCTCGACGCACCCAAGGGTTTTCCGGTCGATCAAGCAGGCGCCGTCGATCTGTTGGACACGTTGGTGCACGCGCGCGCCGACGCGTGGGTCTCGGACGAGGACGACCCCGCGTTCGGGATCGCCGCGAGTCGTTGCTCGATCAAGCTCGTGGTCGGTGGGCGTGAGGTGACGGTCGCGGTCGGCAAAGAAGGCGAGGGAGGCGTGTACGGTCGTGTCCAAGACGCGCGCGCCGCCGCTCCATCGCCCGTGTTCGTCGCGCCTCGCGCGCTCGCCACTGCGCTCGGCAAGATCTTGATCGACCGCAGCGTCCTACTCGTAGATCACCCAGAGAGCGTTCGGTTGACCGCCGGTGCGCGTGCTGTGGAGCTCACGCGACACGGGGCGAGCGACCTCGCGTTCGCCGATGGAGGCGCAGTGTTCGACGTGGACAGGACGCTCGGCGGACTGCGCGCAGACCAGGTCGTGCACCTCGGAGCTCCGCTCGCAAACGAAGGCTTCGCGTCGCCGTCACTCTCCATCGAAGCGCGAGTCACCTTGGATGGCGGCGCCCGAACCCGCAAAATCACGCTGGGGCGAGCCACGGTGCGCGACAATCAAAACATGTATTTTGCACGCGTCGACGGGATCGACGCTACGTATGCGGTGTCGCAAGATCGCGTGGTCGCGCTGTTCGACCTCGTCCGTTGAAGAGCCATCATTTGCGAACCTTGCACGACACCGAGACCCCGACTAACGCTCCACGCGCGCGACCGATCGTGAAGTGGGCGGGCGGCAAGACGCGCCTGCTCCCCCGCATCCTCGAGCAAGTACCGAAGAAGATGAGCACGTACGCCGAGCCGTTCATGGGCGGAGCGGCTGTCTTTCTCGCGGTCGCCGCAGAGCGAGAGAGGGGCGAGCGGAAGTTCGAGCGCGCGATCCTCGCAGACCGCAACGAGGATCTGGTGGCTTGCTACTCGGCCGTGCGCGACTCCGTCGAGGACGTGATCACCGCTCTAGGCGATTACAAATACGATGAAGAGATGTTCTACGAGGTGCGCGGCCGAGACCCGAGCAAGATGACCGACGTCGAGCGTGGCGCGCGCCTGCTCTACTTGAACCGCACGTGTTTCAACGGTCTGTGGCGCGTGAACTCGAAGGGCAAGTTCAACGTCCCCTTCGGTCGATACACCAAGCCCAAGATCGTCGACCCGCCGAAGCTGCGTCGCGCGAGCGAGCTCTTGAAGGACGTCGAGATCCGCCACGAGGATTTCTCGAGCGTGACGAAAGGCCTGAAAAAAGGAGACTTCGTCTATCTGGATCCTCCGTACGCGCCTACGTCGGACACCGCGGACTTCACCGCCTACGCCAAGGACGGCTTTGGTCTCGAGGATCAACAGCGCCTCGCCGACGAGCTCAGGCGACTCGCCGACGTTGGGGTCCACGCGCTCTTGAGCAACGCGGACACGACGCTGACGCGCTCTCTCTACAAGGGGCTGCGACACGAGACGGTGAACGTGCGGCGAAGCATCAACTCGGACACGAGCAACCGCGGACACGCCGCCGAGCTGCTCGTGATGAACTGGGATTTACCCAAGAAGCGAGCTCGGCGGTGATCGACGACGAGACGCGAGCGATCTACGCGCGAGCCAAGGTGGAGCTCCGCAAGCGCCTACGCGCGTTGCGGGCGACGACACCCGAGAGCGCGTGTGCTCAGCGATCTGCGCGCATCGTGTCCTTGCTCGTCAGCATGCCGGAGATGCAGACCGCGGCGCGCGTCGCGCTGTTCTGGCCGATCGTCTCGCGTCACGAGGTCGATGTTCGCGCGCTCGACGCGATCTTGCGCGCGCGTGGGGCCACGGTCGCCTACCCGTCGATCGATCCAGAGAGTCGCGACATGACCTTCCGCGTGACCAGCCGACGCGAAGATCTCGAGGAGCGCGGCTTCGGCTTCGAGGAGCCCGCGCACGACAGCCCTCTCGTCGAAGCGCTCGACGTGATCATCGTGCCAGCGCTCGCGGTGGAGCCTCGCGGGCATCGCCTTGGATATGGCGCGGGCTTTTACGATCGCACGTTGCCGAAGTGGTCCCCGCCCGCGATCAAGGTGGCCGTGGTGTTCGATTTCCAGCTGCTCGTGGAGCTCCCGTTCACGGAGACAGACGTGCCGGTGGATTGGATCGTCACGGATACGCGCGTTTTACAGGCTGAAAATAGCCCCTAACGTCGCATTGAACCTCATGGTACGTTCCCGCAACTGACACGCTTGAACGTTTGGAGACCGTACATGCTCACACTTCGTCATCGCCTCGGACTCGGCCTCACCGCTCTCACGTTCGGTCTCGGCGCGCTCACCGCTCACACCCCAGAGGCGCGCGCTGACGAAGTGTCGCCCACTGGCAAAGGCATCGTCGGCGGTGCGCTCCTCGGCGGGGACGTCGTCATGATCGTTGGCGGCATCATCGGCGTCAAATCGCCATGGTTCTACGTGGTCGGCGGCGGTCTCGGCGCGATCGGCGGCGGTGTCGGCGGATATTTCGTCGAGCAAGCCGTGGCAAATCCCCAGGGTGGCGACGGACACATCCCTGTCTACATGTTGGGCGGCGGTCTCTGCCTCATCATCCCGGCGCTCGTGCTCACGTTGAACGCGACGCGCTACCAACCGCCGTCGGACGCGAAGGAAGACAAAGCCCCGACCAACCTCCCCGCAGCCGATCCTGGCAAAGCTGGCGGGAGCTCTGTCGTCGGTGGAAGCGTCACCACTCCCACTCCGGCCCCCGCACCTGAGAAGAAGGATCCGTCCTCCAGCCTCACGCCGCCGCCTCCGCCAGTCTCGCTCGTGGACGTGCACCAAGGCGCGTGGCGTATGGGTCTGCCGGTCCCGTCGATCGGCGCGATGTATTCGCTGCGCGACCAAAAAGAGCAGGGCGTCGCTGCGGGCCTAGAGGTCCGCATGCCGCTCGTTCACGTCACGTTCTAGTCAGAGACGGAGCCATGGCGTGATGATCACGCGCGCCGCCTCACCCCAAGATCGCTCGACTTCGGGCTCTCGCCAGATTTCGTAGGTCCCATTCGCGAGCTTGGCGATCAACGCTTCTTCGGAGTCCGTGGCGAAGGACTTCGCGCCGTTCGCGTTGAGCTTGCCGAGGTTCTTGGTGATGCGCACGCCGCTCGATGGAGCAGGCACGAACGCGATCACGCCGCTCGTGATCGTGACGGTGTTGGCGTTCTTCGCCTTCTTCGACGGAGGCTCTGCGACGTAGGCGAGGAAGTCGGCGTGCTTGCGCTCGTGCTCCTCGAAGGCTCCTTCGACCAACACGAGGTGATCTCCGACGCGAAAGACATCCACCATGCCGCCGATGCCGCCGACGTCCAGGTTCAGCAGCGAGCCGCCAGCGAACGACACAGCGACGCACATGTTCGAGCTCTTGCCATACTTCGCTTTGAACGCCTTGTCCCAATCGCTGCCGTCAGTGTCTCCGCTCGTGGCGTTGTCCGTGCCACGCCACTCGGCGGCGATCGCGGCGTCTCCGACCATGAGCATGATCGAGCTGTTGATGCTCGTGGCCTGGCCGAGGAACGTCGGACGTGGCTGATCCTTGCCGGATTTCTCGACGGGCGCGCCGGCCATCTTCGAGCGCTTGCTCGGCGCGACTCTCATCATCGCGTCGATGAGCTTCTTCTCGTTCCGCCCGAGTGAGTTCTCGCTGAAGCTCAACTCCTTGAGCTTGGGGAGGCGCGCGACGAGTGGCGCGAGCGACTTGAGCTTGTTGCCTGCGACGTCTAGCTCCACGAGCTCACGCAGGTCGACGAGCGACGCCGGGAGCGTGGTGAGCTTCAAGAACGCCGCGCTGAGCACGCGCAAGCCAACTAGCGCTCCCACCTCGTCCGGCAGCTCGAGGCCGCCCTCTTCATCACCGAACTCGACGCGCAGCTCTCTCAGCTTGGTGAGCTTGTGCAGCTCGCTCGCGATCGTACGCAGCGCGGGGAGCGAGACCGAGAGCTCCTCCAGAGCGGTGAGGGCGCCGAAGCCCTTCGGGAGCTTCTCGACCTCGCGCGGCAGGTGGAGCGATCGCAGCTTGGTGAGCTTGGTGATCGAGTCCGGCACCCTCTTGATGTTCGACACGCTCAGCGTCCGCAAGCTCACGAGCTCGCCGATCGACGCGCGGAGCTCCTTCAACGCGGTGTAGCCGAGGTCGAGCTCGAGCAGGCTGCTGAGCTTGCCCAACGATTTCGGGAGCTGCTCGAGCTGCTCGCAGTAGTTCAAAGACAGCTTCTGGAGTTTGCCGAGTGAGCCGATCGACTCGGGTAGCGTGCGCATGCAGAGCCCGCCGAGCTCGAGTTCGACGAGGCCCTCGAGTGAGCCGATCTCTGGAGGGATGACGTGCGGCGCGATCGCCCTGCCGCCGCGGATGAACTTGGGCTCGATCGCGCGGAACATCCCGAGCGACGTCAGCTTCTTGAAACCGAGGACCTCGCGTGGGAACTCGGGGAGGTGCGCGTTGTTGAGGTCGAGCTTCGTCACTTTGGCGGGCTGCTTGATGGCGCGCGCGAGGCTCGCCCGCGCCGCCTTCATGAGATCATCACGCATGGCGAGCAGACTACACCTACACGCCTACGCCGATCGCGACTTCCCCGCGCGGCGGTCGTGCTGATAGACTGGATATACGCTGGCACTCAGCACCTCGACCGAGAGAAGATCGATGACATCTTGGAGGACCCTTCCTTGAACCAGACGCCCGCACGGCCGGTTCCCGTCAAGCCCGTAGACCCCATGCTGGGGCGCGTCGTCGCCGGACGTTATCGGCTCGAGGCGCGCGCTGGTGAAGGTGGCATGGGCATCGTGTATCGCGCCCGACATGTCCTCATCGATCGCGTCGTGGCGCTGAAGCTGATCCGCCCAGATTTGCGTGGTGAAACGCACCTGCGCGCGTGGATGCTCCGAGAGGCGCGCGCCGCCAACCGCGTCGATCATGCGCACATCATCGACATCCACGACATCGGCGAGACAGAAGAGGGCGAGCTCTATCTCGTGATGGAGTACCTCGTCGGCACCGCGCTCTCGAGCG
>JANYHY010000547.1 GCA_025362165.1 Myxococcales bacterium
TAAAATTCGTGACCCGCCTGCACGCTCCGGAGGGCGAGCACCAGGCCCCCCGTGCCGACGCCATCGCGAAGCGCTTCGAGGAACTTGGGGCGCGAGTCCTTGTCCGCTTTGATGAGCGCGCTGAGCAGCGGCGTGATCGACTGCTCGTTCGCGATCTTCCCCAGACCGACGGCGGCCTCGCGGGCGACGGCAATGTCCTTGTCTTGCACGAGCTTCGTGAGGGCGTCGATCCACTTGGCGTCGCCCGTGCGCGAGAGCACCGTGGCGGTGAGCTGACGCACGCTCGGGCTCGGATCGCCCACATAGGTTTGGAGCTTGTCCAAAGAGACCATGCCGGCCATCACGTCTGGATCGAACGCGGGCGAGCCGTTGAGGCTCTGAATGCTCGAGAGGTGTCCCTCCCTGTACTCGGCGAGCACGGCATCGAACGAGTTGGCGTCCTTGAGCACCGCGAGCGCCCAGCAGATCTGCGGCTTGTCCGTGCTGTCCGCTTCCTTGAGGAGCTCGGTGAGCTTCGGCAACGCGCTTGCGGCTTTGTCTTTGTACTCCCACAAAGCGGTCGCGGCTTGGGCCCGGATGCGATGATCGTGGGAGCCGAGGCCCTTGTCGATGATGATCGCCAAGCCCTCATCGTCCTTGACCCACGCGAGGTTCGCGAAGGCGTCTTGCTGCAACGAAGGCACGTCGTCGCGCTTGGCCCACTCGCGCCACTTCGGTGTCTGCTCCGCCTTCGGGAGCATCTCGATGTTCTTCCGCTCGGCGGCGATCTGATCGACCGTCATCTTCTCGCCCTCGTTCTTGGCGGCCAAGATGCCGAGGACGACTGCGCCGATGACGACGAGCATGCCCAGGATGATCAAGATGGGCTTGGTCGCGCCCTTCTTGAAGTTGCCATCTCCTCCGGGATCGAAGCCACCGCCTCCTCCGCCTCCAGGCGCGGGGCCTGCGGGCATGTTCGCGAGATCCGCGTCGTCCGGCGGCCACTTGGCCGCGCGCCGTTTCTCAATCATCGACGGCGGGAGCTTGGGTGAGCGGCGTTGAGGCCGGCCGGCGTGGGGCGAGGGCGTGAGCATGCGCGCACGATATCCCAATCGTGCGGAGATTGGGCTAGAAGAAGCTCGGCCCTGATGGAGACCGTGATCGTCGTCGCAGGCCTTGTTTTCGAGGACGGACGCGTTTTGGTGACGCAGCGCAAGAAGGGCGGACACCTCGCGGGGAGCTGGGAGTTCCCTGGTGGCAAGGTGGAGCCCGGCGAACCTCCGCGCGACGCGCTCGTGCGCGAGCTTGCTGAGGAGCTCGGCATCGAGGTCACTGTCGGAGAGATCGTGGACGTCGCGTTTCATCGCTATGACGACGCTGGCAAGGCCGTGCTGCTCTTGTTCTACGAGGCGACGCGCACGGCGGCTTCGAGCGCCCCCCGCGCGCTCGACGTCGCTGACTTCGCGTGGTGGCCATCAAGCGCGCTGGTTCCCTCGAGCTTCCCGCCAGCCGACGTGGGAGTGCTGGCCAAGGTGCGCGCGCGACTGTAGATTTGGAAGCTGGAGGTCCCGTGATGATCGGTAAGATCTTGATCGCTTCTTCGGCAATCGCGTTGGGCGTGCTCGCCGCCTGCAGCAGCGACAACCTCACTCCCGCGTGCAGCATCTCCGGCACCTACCTGCTCCACTACGATCTCGTGGGCGGATCCAGCGCCAAGTGCAAACCCATCGACGACTCCACGTACGACACGAACGACGCCGCTGTCGGCAATGGTTGCTCGATCTCGCGCGACACGACCGCGTGCACCGTCAACCTCTCCTGCAGCTACACCGTCCTCGGCTACAAGGTCGATATCACCGGCAACGCGAAGCTGGTGAACGGGGGCGCGAGCGGCACGGGGACGGCGACCGCAGTCACGACTGATCCCGTGGGAGCGAAGACGACCTGCAATTACAACATCACATACACGCGCAAGTGATCGCTGTCAGAGGCGAGCCTTCTTGAAGACCTTCTTGGCGGCGTCGATGGGTTGGCCTTTGATGAAGTAAGTCGTCGCCGCGGCGCCGAGGGCGGTGGTGCCCATGAAGGCGACGCCGCCGCTCACGGCAGAGCCCGCTCCCGGAAATACGTATTTCACGAGCGCGCGGGTCGCTTCACGGAGCGCGTATGCGGCGCCGACGTTCGCGCCCAT
>JANYHY010000555.1 GCA_025362165.1 Myxococcales bacterium
TGGAGCTGCTCAAGGGCGAGCCGCTCGCTCATTTGATGAAGCGGCGCGGCGCCCTCGAACTGCACGAAACAGCGAAGCTGTTAGGTCCCGCGATGCGCGCGCTGCAAGCCGCGCACGACAAGGGGATCGTTCATCGCGATCTCAAGCCGGACAACATCTTCCTCGCAAACACTCCGGCGGGCGTCGTTCCCAAGCTGCTCGACTTCGGCATCGCCAAGGTCCTCGACCCAGCAAGGCTCGGCTCCGAGACGCATGGTCAGGCAACGAACACAGGCTCGCTGCTGGGGACTCCGCACTACATGTCGATCGAGCAAGCGATGAGCGAGAAAGCGATCGACGCGCGCACGGACATTTGGTCGATGGGCGTCATCGTGTTCGAGGCGCTGACTGGCAAGCGACCGCTCACGTACGAGACGCTCGGAGAGATGTACAAAGCGTTCTTGCAGGACGAGGTCCCAAGGATTGTCCGCTTCCTGCCGGATGTGCCGAGCGACGTCGCCGACGCGCTCGACCAATGCCTGGTCAAGCAACCTGCCGAGCGCGCAAAGAGCATCGCAACACTCGCCACTGTCTTGGAGCGATACACGGATCCCAACGTCCAAGGCGCGCGGGTTGGCGGCAAGGTCGTCGCGGCGCCTGCCGTTTCGTCCGAGCTCGTCGCGGAGACGAAATCGCCCGTGTCGAAGTCCATCCGCACCGAGGTTCCACGACGTGCACGAGCCAGCTGGCTCGTCGGTGGCGGTCTTGCCGTGGTCGTCGTCGGCGGCGCTGCGTTTGGTCTCTTGAAGACGCGCCGTGCGTCCGTGGACGCGATCTCCGAGATCACGGCGACGCCTTCCGCGCTGGCGACGCCTTCCGCGCTGGCGACACCCACGATCACGTCACCCACTGCGCTGCAGCCCGCAGCCTCATCCGCGTCGGCTTCTCCAGTGAATGCCATCAGTCGGGAAGGGCACGCGCGCGTATCGCTCGATAGCGACTTGCGGCGGCGCGCGCACGGTAGCAATGGAGTTCTTCGTCTCGGTGGCAGGCGACGCAAACGAGCGTCGAAATAGGTAGATCCGAAGCCGCACCTCGGCCTGTCCGCGTGGCTGGACTCCGAACGATACCGGCCAGTTCGCGGGGCCGCCAACGACGAGGGTCTGCAGCTCGTGGGTCGCGTTCTGCGCGTCGAGCACGTCAACGCGTAGTGTATCGACCGTCGCGTCAGGGGAGATCTCCGGACGGCTGGAGAGCTGACCGACGAGGGGAGCGTCGGTGTCTATGAACAGGAGCAACTGCGCCCTCGGCGGCAGGCCTGCGCCGCCAGTATTTCAGCCTGCAACAGCAGCCCCGAATGCGTCGCATACCTCTCGTGCGTGGAAGCCTGCGCCATTGGTCCCGACGGCAACGTGGACTCCGCATGCGCCAGCGCCTGCCCGAAGGGCTCGAGTTCCGCGGGGCTCCAAGCCGAACAGCAGATCGACGCCTGTCGCACCTCAGGGTCTGGGGCGTGCGCAGCGTGTGGAGTGGACGGCGGTGCGGGCAATCCAGTCATTCACCAGACGTGTCCTCCCGGCCAAGACACCAAACCTTGCTATCTCTGCGAGGACAACAACTGTTGCCACACCTACGACGCATGCCACGCCAACACGGAGTGTGGTGCTTACAGAGATTGTCTCGTCGCATGTGGCTCGACGTCGGCGGACGCAGGCTTGGACGGCGGAGCGGTGACCTGCGAGCAGTCTTGCAACGCAAAACACCCCATGGGAATCAAGGATTGGGCGCCCCGCGAGACGTGCTTATTTGTGCACTGTCTGAGCGATTGCTCCAATGGCATGCCCGACCCCTGCACGGCTTGCGTCGTATTGAAATGCCCTGAGGAGTTTGCCAATGTCCACAGCACTTGGCCTGACACATCACGTCGGTTGCGCACGCCGTGACGCACGAGCTCAACAGATAGCCGTCTGACGTGTCGTCGGCGAAGAGCGGCCGGCCGTCGATCGTGGTACGCCTTCGCGTCGTCGAGTTGCGCGGGATCGAGGCCAGTCGGATCGGCGAGCACCCGAAGGATGGTGTGGCGCGCCGCGACGTAGCGACCGAGCGCACGCTGGCAATACGCAATACTGAATTGAACGAGCGGCGCGTCGCGCGCGGCCGCCGCTTCCTCGAACTTCGCCAACGCGTCGCCCCACTGCTCTTCGCGCGACAGCTGCTGGCCACGCATGTACGCCTGTCGGCCTTGCTCGGTCGCGTCGTCGCCGAACGCCAACCCCGGAGTCAAGGCGAGTGCGATGACGACCCATGCTCCCCACCACCGCATGCGCCGTAGCATCGCCGCGCGCTCCTTTAGAGTCAACATCGCACCCCCGGCTTGTGTGAGCTACGACGAGCGCGATAGCGTACTGCGCAGATGGGAGAAGCAAACCTCAGCACCCGCAGTACTCTCGACTCGGCGACCCTTTGGGCCGCGATGCGTCGCCTCGTCGAGAGGGTGTCGACCGCGCTCGAGGGCGAGACCGCCATAGACGATTGCCTCGACCTGGTGCTCGATCTGTTGGGCGCAGATCGCGGGCTTGTTCTATTGTCGATCGAAGGCGGCTCCACGATCGTCAATGCGCGCGGTACGCGTGGCGCTCTCGACGCGATTCAGCGGGAAGAGGTGAGTCGAACGATCGTAAATCAGGCCCTCGAATCGGACGCATGCGTCCGATGGGACGTTCGCAATCAGCCGCTGTCGAGTTCCAGCGTCTCGAGTCTCGGCATCTACGCTGCGCTGGCCGCCCCTCTGCGCGGCGGACGCGGAACCGGACCGCGGGGCGTGCTTTACGTCGATTTTCGTCACCCCGCCAAGCACGTCGGCGATCAACACGTCGAGTTCTTCATGACGGCGGTCTCGCTGTTCGGTGTCGCGCTCGAGCAGAATCACTTGGGACAGTTCACGCGCGACAAGCTACGTGGGGTCGAGTCCGAATGCGTCGAGTCTCGCCGTACGCCTGCGCTGGCTTCGCTCCTCGTACCGCCAAGCATGACCAGCATTCGCACGGAGCTGGAGTCGGCGGTGCCGGGGACTTC
>JANYHY010000597.1 GCA_025362165.1 Myxococcales bacterium
GTGAGCGACGTCGGACGCCTGGAGAGCGGCGCGCCGTACATGGTGATGGAGTACCTGGAGGGCAAAGATCTCGATGAGGTCATCAGCGACTCTGGACAAGTGCCCGCAACGATCGCTGTCGACTACCTCGTGCAAGCCGCCGAAGCGGTCGCGGAAGCGCACGCGCTCGGCATCGTGCATCGCGACCTGAAGCCGAGAAACCTGTTCTTGAGCCAGCGCCTCAACGGGACCGCGCTCGTGAAGGTGCTGGACTTCGGCATCTCCAAGTCTGCTGGATCCGATGACATGTCACTCACCTCCACGACCCAAGTGATGGGCTCGCCGAACTACATGTCTCCCGAGCAGCTGCGGTCGGCGCGCGACGTAGACCATCGAACCGACATCTGGGCGCTCGGAGCGATCATCTACGAGATGCTCACCGGCCGCGTCCCGTTCGTCGCGACGACGGTCACTCAGCTGACGGCGATGGTCGTGGCCGATCAACCTCGCCCCATGACGGACTTGCGCCCCGATGTGCCGCCTGCGTTGGTCGCTGTCGTGATGAAGTGCCTCGAGAAGCGTCGCGAGGACCGCTTCTCCAGCGTCGCCGAGCTGTGCGACGCGCTCACGTCTTTCACCTCGCCAGAGGGCGCCGCGAAGGTGCGCGACATCCTCCGCAACAGCGGCGAAGTTTCCAAGTCTGTGGCTCCACCGCCAGAGCGCTCGAGCATTCGTGTGATGGGCCCCGCCGGCTCGACCGAGAGCGCGTGGGACCGCACGCAACTCGCTAACGGAGTCGCACCGCGCGGGCGCTGGATGGTGATCGTCGGCGCGGCGGCGACGCTCGCTGTCATCGCCGTCGTCGCGACCTTCGCGTTGAAGAAGCCCGCCGAAAACGGAGCGCCACCCAAGACAGCTCCGCTCGTGGTTGATACGACGCTCGCGCTGAGCGCGCTCCCAACGACGCGCGATCCGGTGAGCCCGCCGCTGGTCATTCCCACGGGCGGCTCGGAGCACCCCGCGCCGAGCGGGTTCCCGTCGTCAGCGCCGATCATCACCAGGAGAGTCGACGCGGGCAGCGCGATCAGCAAGCAGCCGGACAGCGGTGGCGGTGACCTGCTCCCCAACGTGAGAAACTGAGGCAAGATGAGACTTCGATCGCCCGTCACGCTCTCTAGTGTTTGGGCGCTCTCCGCGCTCCTCACGCTCGGCTGCGGCGCGCTGCTCAGTCTGCCTGATCCAACGCTCGATCCGAGCATCGGCGCGAGCGACGCGCAGAAGCCAGACACCAGCCCCGTCGTAGACTCGAGCAACGATCAATCCACGCAACCCGACACGTCGCCCGTGGATGGCGGAGGCGACGGGGGCGCAGAGACGCTCATCGCGCGATCGAATTTCCATCCGTGGGGCCTGGCGATCAACGACACGTATTTGTTCTTCACCGAGTACCTCACGCCGCCGTCGATCACGCGCGCGAACAAGGATGGCACCAACCCGATCAAGCTCGCGTCTGGCATCAACGGCACCGCCGCAGCTGGGTTCGCGCCGACGCGCATCAAGGCGGACGCGACGGACGTGTACTGGTTGACCGTCGGCTACAACGGGAACCCCGCGGTCCTCAAGTGCGCGGTCGCTGGATGTGGTGGTACGCCGACCGATCTCGTCCAGCCGCCGCTGCAATACTCGCCGTACTTCTTGGCGCTGAGCGCCACCCACGTCTACTTCTCGCTCGGCAACGAGCTGACGGTGCGCCGCGTGTCGAAAATGGGAGGACCCGCGGACCTCGTTGCAACCCTCGCGGACAAGCCGAACGGCCTGTACGTCGACGCGGACAAGTGGCTCTACGTCGGTGCCGACGATGGCAGCGTTACAAAGGTCGACATCTCGGGTGCGTTCGTCGCGAGCACGATCGTCCCCGCAGGCTCACCAAAGCCGGTCTCCGCGATGACCGCCACGATGACGCGTGCGATCTACACGCAATTCGCGGACCCAGGTGTCGTGTCGTGGGCCTACACGAGCGGCGCAGACTCCGGGATGGGCACTTACGTCGCGCAAGCGAGCAACCCGATCGACATCGCGAACGACGGCTTCAGCCTCTTTTGGGCGAACCAAGGGTCTGGTGGCTTCGACGGAGAGATCGACACGTGCTCGCTCGCGGGCAACTGCACCCCCAAGGTGCTCGCCACGGGCTTCGAGGTGATCAAGCAAATGGCCGTCGACAACACGCACGTCTACTTCAGTTACAAGGGCTTGAGCGGAGACGGCGCGATCATGCGGGTGCACAAATGATGCGTCGATCGTTGACCGCGCTCGCGTTCGTCGCAGCGATCTGTCCGGGCATCGCGCTCGCGCAGAGCGCAGCGGACAAGGCTCAAGCTCAGGCGCTCTTCGATGATGGCCGTCACTTGATGGAGCAAGGGAAGTTCGCGGAGGGGTGCCGCAAGCTGGAGGGCAGCCAGAAGCTGGACCCCGGCGCGGGAACGCTGCTGAACCTCGCCGCTTGCTATGAGAAGAACGGACAGATCGCGAGCGCATGGGTCACCTACAAAGACGCGGCGGTCGCGAGCGGAGATCGTCACCCGGACTGGGCCAAGCGCGCGAACGACAAAGCGACGCAGCTCGCGTCGGGTGTACCGAAGCTCACGATCGCCGTGACGGACCCGGCGTCAGGCTTGGTCGTCACGCGGGACGGTGAGACGGTCTCGCCTTCTGCGTTCAGCTCTGAGCTGCCCATCGACGCCGGGCCACACACGATCGAAGCGCGCGCGCCAGGTCACAAGCCGTTCACTCAGACAGTGGATGTCCCGAAGGGCGGCGCGAAGACCGTCACGATCCCCGCGCTCGATACGGATGCTACGCCGATCGACACGGGTCGGCCGACACAGCTCACCGCGTTCGACGCGCCGACGAAGGGGAACAAGACGCAGCTCATCATCGGCGCGGCGGTCGCTGGTGTCGGCGTGATCGGGCTCGGCGTAGGCGCGGTGTTCGGGATCGTCGCGCTCGGCAAGAAGAGCGACGCGGCCGCGAACTGCACCGCGGACTACGCGCGCTGCAACGCGACGGGAGTGGGCCAAGTGGATGACGCCAAGAGCGCTGGCACGATCTCCACGGTCGCGCTCATCGCGGGCGGAGTGCTCGTCGCCGGCGGCCTGGTCGTCGCGCTCACCGCGCCGAAGAGCGAGACGAGCGTGCGTGCTTCGCTCGGAGCTCCTGGTGCTCCCGCCGGAGTGTCTCTCGGCGGGAGCTTCTGAACCTTGCGGGCGAAGGTTGCTTCCGGTTCGTTGCCAAGACGCTCTGACCCGTTCCCGTTGCACAATTTCCGGCTCGTGCTTCGCGAACCCCAAAGTCGCTCCCACGATTTTCTAGTTCCGCCCACCCTAACTTTGGCCTCGTTTTCGCTTCGTGTACTCGCGGGCTCTCAACTGAACGCTTTGCGGGAAGTACGTTTGAGTTAGATGCGTGCTCGGTCTTCCCGCGCGGCATTGTCCGGAGGACAGGGCTCGACAGTCCAAGACACCCAAGCCGAGTAGCTGGGAGGGTGCCAACGCCTCCTGCGACCAGGATGTCAGCATGAATACATCCTCTCGTTTCTGGCGGCCCGAAGGGGTCGGCGTCCCGACGTTCGTTCGAAGTCGTTGAGTTAGGCACGCGGCGTGCTGAGCGAACGCCCATGCACGCTCTGCCTTTCGTCTTCAAGCGCATCCACCACCGGCTGCTCGCCGTCGCGCGACCGTTCGCGAAGTTCTTCCACACC
This sequence comes from Myxococcales bacterium, assembly GCA_025362165.1. GTDB lineage: Bacteria > Myxococcota_A > Polyangia > Polyangiales > Polyangiaceae > JANYHY01. The sequence continues at coordinate 3,737 of JANYHY010000597.1, forward strand.
ACACCGGCGCGCTCCGACATGCTGACGCGCATCGAATTCGGCGTACTTC
>JANYHY010000608.1 GCA_025362165.1 Myxococcales bacterium
GGGAGGCGCGAGAGAGCCCCGGTCGGCGTGCCCCGAGCCGACGAGCGTGGCACCGAAGCCAATCACGGAGACCTCTGGGCAAGGGCGGCAGGTCACCGCGCGGCTCGTCGATCTGCTGGGTGACGCTCGGTCCAACACGCCGAACCTCGACAAGGGTCTCGCGTTGATGACGCCCCATTGGCGCCGGATGCGGCCACCTTACGCCGCGATCGACGGCGACAACAAGCGACTCGCGACGTCGATCGCGCTGCGCACCAGCGGGGACGAGAAGCAGTGGGCCGTCGCGACAGCGAGCGGAGGGACATGGGCGCCGGACGCGCGCACATGGAACATGTCGGAGGGGAGCTTCGATCAGCGCGAGTCGATCTTCGCGCCAACGCCGTCATCGATCTCGTTCCACGTCACCGTGCCCTTGGGCGGAGCGCTCGAGGTCGCGCTGGGGACTGCGAACGCGAGCGGCGACGCGACGACGTTCCGCGTGGTGGTGCACGACGGCGCGATCTCGAAGGTCGTGCTCGAAGAGCGCGCCCTGCCAGAGGCGACGCGCAACTGGTTGGACCGCGACATCGATCTATCGGAGTTCGCAGGACGGGGCATCGAGCTCGAGCTCGTCACGGAGACGAGCGCCCGTAGCGGCCAGGATCCGGCTGTTTTACCGAGAGCGAAGCGAGATCCAGACGCAGGAACGGCTGAGGCCATCGCGCCCAGCGGCGGACCCACGCTTGCCTTGTGGGGCAACCCTACGATCACCAGCACGGGCGCGACGCATGTACCCTACAACGTTCTGTTCATCGTCGTGGACGCGCTCCGAGCGGACGCGATCGCGAGCTTCCACGACGACGCAGAGGACGACAAGAAGCGACACGCGAAGTACCCGCCGCTCGACGCGCTCTTGCCGAAGTTGCCTGGCATCGTACCCAACCTCGACGCTCTCTCGACGCGCGGAGTGCGCTTCACTCACGCGTACTCGGGCGGCGCGTGGACTCGACCGGGGACGCTCTCGATGCTCTCGGGCGAACGCTCGAGCGAGCTCGGCATCGACACGTTGCCGTGGGTTCTCTCCGACGGCATGACGAGTCGCTTCTACGCGTCGTCGCCGCCGCTGTTGCCGCTCTTGCTGCGACCGCGAGGAGTAGCGACCCGCGCGTTCGTGAACAACTACTTCATGATCGGTTATGCGCCTGTCGGGGTCGACATGGGCTTCGAGCGTGTGGACGATCATCGCTTCCACACGAAGGACACGGCGCTCGTGACCAAGAGCGCCTTGTCTTGGATGAAGTCTCACGCGGACGAGAGGTTCTTCGTGTTCTGCAACTACAACTCGCCGCACGAGCCGTGGGAGCCGCCTGATCAATTCTTGCCGCGAGTGCCTCCGCCGCCCCAGGGTCCGAGAGACGAGGTCATCCGTCGGTACTTGGCAGAGGCGGCCAAGGACGACGAGGCGATTGGTCTGTTGTTGCAAGCGCTGGACGACCTGAAAATCAGGGACAAAACGCTCGTCGTCGTCACCGCCGATCACGGTGAGACGTTCTCGATCGACCATGACGGAAGGAGCGACCTCGACAAGATGCGCGTGCGCTACCACCACGCCGTCTCCAACTATGAAGAGACGACGCACGTGCCGATCTTGATGTCGCTGCCAGGTGTCTTGCCGGAGAACGTCGCCGTGACGGCGCAGGTGCGCAACGTCGACATCGCGCCTACGGTCCTCGAGATCCTCGGGATGGAGGGGTCGCCGAAGATGAGCGGAAAGTCGATGCTCGGCCTCGCACGCGGACAGCTCGAGCCGGACGAGCGCGTGGTCATCAGCGAGGGACGTGGCACGCGCGGCGTGTTGTTCCACCAGCACCGCCTTCTCTTGCGCGAAGGCAAAGCGCAGACGACGCACTTCGATGATGACAAGGACGTCAAGAAGAGCGAGGAGCTGTACGATCTCGAGATCGATCCTGGAGAGCGACACGACATCGCCAAGACGAGCCCCGACCTCTTGAAGGAGATGCTCGCGCGCTACGAGGCCGCGAGGACGAACGTGCCCGCAGCAGACGCATCGGTTCAGACCCAGGAGGCGGCGACGATCCCGCGCGTTCGACTTCGCTTCGCGGGTGGCCCGAGCGCGCGACGCGTGAGCGGCAAGCTCACTTGTGGTGACGGCAAGACGCCCGCGACGATGACGTTCGAGCTCGTCAACCTCACGAAGGACGCTGCGCGATCGACGCCACCTGAGATCGATCTCGCGTTCATGACCGACCCGGACTCGCCCGTGGGCCTCGACGTACGCG
>JANYHY010000616.1 GCA_025362165.1 Myxococcales bacterium
GGCCGTTCGGATCGACGTCGAGCGCGCGCTCTCTCAGGCACCCGATGACGCATCGGTCCGTGTGATGGTCACCGCGGGTGACTCCACGCGAGATGGCCCAGGCACGCGGCTCGTGTTCGTCGAGGCGGCCAATCCGCCAGCGCGCGAGGCCTACTCGAGCGGTGTCTCTGCGGTGGTCCTCCGGACCGATCACTCGCCGCGTACGCCGCTCGTCGCTCACAAATGGGGCGGCTATGCGTCACATCTCGTGCTCCGTGCGCGGGCGGAGGCGATGGGAGCGCACGAGGCGCTCGTGACCGACGCGGCGGGCGCCGTGGTGGAGGGCGCAACGAGCAACGTCTTCGCGGTGGTGGACGGCGTGCTGGTGACAGCTCCTGACGCAGCGGGCATACGCGCGGGCGTGACACGCCACTTCGTGCTCGAGTCCGCGAGACGCCGCGGTCTGCCGATCGAGCTGCGCGCGCTCGACGAAACGACTCTGCGAGACGCCTCCGAGGTGTTCATCACCTCGAGCGTGCGGGAGATACTCCCGATCGCGTCGATCGATCGCGAGCCTGTAGGGCAGGGAAGCTTCGTCCACGCGCGCCTGCTCCACTCCGATCTTCGCGCGTTGAAGGGCCTGCCCGATCGGCTCCCATGGTTGTAGGTCAGCGAGCGATCGCGATCATGTCGATCTCGATGCGTGCGCCCTTCGGCAACCCAGCGACCTGCACCGTCGAGCGCGCAGGAAGAACGCCGGAGAAGCGCTTACCGTAGCGCTCGTTGACGGTCGGGAAGTCCGCCATCTCGACCAGGTAGACCGTCGCTCGCAGGACGTCCGCGAACGTGCAGCCGGCCTCCTTCAGCACAGCCTCGAGGTTGTCCATCACTCGCTCAGTCTCCGTGCCGATGTCCGCGCGGACCATCTCTCCAGATCGCGGATCGAGCGGGATTTGGCCGCTCGTGAACACGAGGCCGCCCGCCTTTACTGCCTGCGAATAGGGTCCGATGGCCGCGGGTGCGCTCTTGGTCGAGATGGCTTGCATGGTCACTCCTCACAATAGGTGTCGATTCACATGTTCTGGCGGCCAGAGAACGCGCGCCCCATCGTGATGGGGTCGGCGAACTCGAGATCGCCGCCGTGGGGCACGCCGCTCGCGATGCGAGAGAGCTTCAAGCCCATCCCGCCCAGCTCGCGCTTCAACAGGAGCGCGGTGGCCTCTCCATCGACGGATGGAGGTGTCGCGAGGATCACTTCAGTGACCGAGTCCCTTCGGATGCGATCGACGAGCTTGCCAATCGGCAGGTCTTCGGGACCCACGCCCTCGAGCGGCGAGAGCAACCTGCCAAGTACGAAGTATCTGCCGCGCATCACGCCGCTCCGCTCGATCGCGATGAGATCGTGTACGCGACCGACGACGCAAAGGAGCGCCTTGTCACGCTTGTGATCCGAGCACACCTCACAGATCGCGTCCGACGTCGCGTCCGGAGGCTCTGCGAGGTTGCCGCAGTTGACGCATGGACGCACGTGGTCACGAAGGTCGACGAGCTCGTGGCCCAGCTCGTGCGCGATGGTTGGGTCCGCCGTGAGTAGGTACAACAGATAACGCTGCGCCGTCTTCTCGCCGACGCCGGGCAGCCGCGACAAGAGCGAGACGATGCGCTTGGTGCGCTCCGCCACGTTAGCCCGACAACCCCGGGATCTTCACGCCGCCGGTGATCTTCTCGACCTCGGCTTCCATCGCTTTGTCTGCCTGTTCGAGCGCAGAGTTGAGCGCGGCGCAGACGCCATCGAGCGCTAGGTCGATCCCTTCGGCCTTGAGGAACTCGGGATCGATCTCGATGCGAGTGACCTTGCGCGCGTAGGTCACGGTGGCCTTCACCTTGTCGCCCACGGCGGTGGCGGTGAGCTCTTTGTCCTTCGCCTCTGCTTTGGCCTGCTCGATCTTGCGCTGCATCCGCGCCGCTTGGCGCATCAGCTCGCTCATTCCGCCACGAAAATTCATCTTCGATTTACTCCTCAGAGACGAGCTTCACTTCACGCAGCTCCGCGTCGAACAAGGTCATCGCAGTCTTCACGATCGGGTGGCTCTCTACCGCGGCGCGCTGGGCTGCGGTGACCTCACGACGGCGCTGGCCCGCGATTGACGCGAGCGTGTCGCCCGTCAACCCTTTGATCACGCCATGCACGTGCACTTCAGTCGCTCCGTCGAAGTGCGCGCGCGCCTCACGCAGCAGGACATTCAGCGCGTCGGGCTCAGTGGCTGTGCCTCCGAGAAAATTGCCGTCCGCGTAGCCCACCCGCACCAAGCTCGAGCTCACCTGCATCGGCGTTCCTTGCTCGAGGATGCTCGCTAGCGCAGGCCGCGACGATCGCACGCGTTCGACGATCGCACGCCACGCGTCGAGATCGATCGGACCAAACACGACAGACGACGGCGACTCTTGGCGTGCAGAGCGTGCCGCGGAGATAGGCGTGACCGTCGCCGGTTTGCGCGTCGCCGACGGTGGGAGCGGCGTGGCTTCTTCCGGCTTGGTCACGGGCGCAGCAGCGGCTTGCGCGCGCGGCACCGTGGAGCCCACGGACTGCGATCGCGGCATCTCGCTTGAAAAGACATTTTCGGTCCCCTCGCTCGTGCCTCCCGTGATTGGGTTGACCGCTTGCGAGATGGACGCATGAGTGCGAGCTCCACCGCCGCCACCACGAGGGGGCGTGGGAGCGCCGGCTAGCCTGCGCTCGAGGTCACCGAGGCGAGACAACAGCTCGTCGAGCGGCACCAAGGCAGGTCGACGCGCCAGGCGCACCAGCGTCATCTCGAGAGCAGCTCGCACCTGACCGCTGCGCGCGATCTCGTCGAATGAGCGCGAAAATCCTTGGTAGACGCGCAAGAGGTCATCCGCGTCTCGAGATGCGGCGGCGGCGAGCACATCCTTCACTTCGTCATCTGCCAGATCGAGAAGCTCCCGCGCGCCCTCACCCGTGACCTTGGCGACGACCAAGTTGCGCAGGTGCGCGAGCATGTCCTTGCAGACGTGGACGAGGTCGAAGCCCTGCGCCGCGACCGCGTCGACCGTGCGGAGCGCCCCTGCGGCGTCTCCATTCAAGAGAAAATTCCCGAGGTCATGCAGCACGCGCCTGTCGGCCACGCCAAGCACGCGAGCTACGTCTGCCTCGTTGAGCGTCGCCCCGCCGTACGCGATGACTTGATCGAGCAAGCTCATCGCGTCGCGCATGGAGCCCGCCGCCTCACGCGCGAGGACCGCCACGGCACCGTCGTCTGCCGTGAGGTTCTCTTTGACGAGCACCTCCCGCAGGCGCTGGCCAATCACCGTGGAGGCGATGAGCTTGAAGTCGTAGCGTTGGCAGCGCGAAAGGATCGTGATGGGGACCTTGTGCACCTCGGTCGTCGCGAAGATGAACTTCACGTGCGGCGGCGGCTCCTCGAGTGTCTTGAGGAACGCGTTCCACGCGGCCGTCGAGAGCATGTGCACTTCGTCCACGATGAAGATCTTGTAGCGGTCGCGCGCGGGCCGGAACGCGAGGCCTTCTTGGAGGCGCCGGACCTCGTCGACGCCGTTGTAGCTAGCGCCGTCGATCTCTTGGACGTCCATGTCGTTGCCCTGCGCGATCTCCGTGCAGGCTGCACATACTTGGCACGGCGTTTTGGCGGGTCCCTTGGCCGCGCCGTCGGGCCCGAGACAGTTGAGGCACTTGGCCAGCAGTCGCGCGCTCGTCGTCTTTCCGACGCCGCGGACGCCCGTGAACAAGAACGCGTGAGCGACGCGACCGGTCTCGATGGCGCTCGCGAGTGTCTTCTGCACGTGCTCTTGACCGACGAGGTCTTCGAACGACTGCGGGCGATACTTTCTGGCGAGGACGAGGTAGCTCACGGCCCCGAATCATCTAGCGCATCGATTGCTCGGAATCGATGGGTAACCCTACTCTTTGGAAGCGTCCGCGGCGTCCACGACGGATGCGTCTGGCGCAGTCGCGAGCAGCCAGGCGCAAGCTGGGCTCCTCTCAGGGTTGCGCACGATGTTGCAGTCGCCTGTGTTGATCGCGTCGACGCAGGCGTTCGTCAGAGTCTGGCCAGGGTCGGTCGGCGCGACGATGCCGTGGAGGCACGCGTCGTTGTAATAGCGGATGCAGTCGTCCACGCTGCTGGTCGCCTCCGAGCGGCGCACGGGGAACTCCAAATCGATGTGGCACGAGGTCGCCCATTCGCAACGCGCGGACTCGATGCTCCTGCACGAGTCCACCCCGATCGGCGACGTCCCGCACGCGCCAACCGAAGACGCGACGCCGAGGAGGACGAACAGCGCGGTGACCAGCGTGCGTAATTGCGCTCGCCCAGCGGGCTCGCTTCTCACGTCAAGCGGCTCG
>JANYHY010000654.1 GCA_025362165.1 Myxococcales bacterium
CCCCGAGGCCGATCTGCGCGCGCCCCACCTCGATCTGTCGACGCAGCACCGCGACTTGCTCGCGGTCGGCCTTGAGGTCCGCCTCGTCTTCGTCGATCTCTTTGTTGAACGCGGCGATGTCCGCGGGTGAGCGCGCGACTCCGTGCTGCGCGTCTTCGCGAAGCATGCGACGGAGACCGTTGACGACCGCGTTGAGCTGGTCGATCTCCAGCCCGTTGCGCGAGAGCGATTGCGAGACGGTGTTCCACTGCTTGATGCCCGCCTCGTCACGGTCCGAGAACTCCGCGGAGTTCGTCGGCAGCGCGGCCATCACGTCCATCAGCCCACGGCGTTGCTTCTGCCAGTTGCCGATGTCGCCGCCGAGCTCTCCGCTGCCCTCCTCTGAATCGAGGCCCCTCGCCAAGTCGAGGCGCGCGCGAGAGAGCCTGTTGATCAGCCCGAGCGCGAGCTGCTCGCCCGCCAAAAGCTCGGGGAACGCACGCACGCGGTTGCTCGCCTTGGTGAGCGCGTTGAGCTTCTCGATCAAGATGTCGGAGTCCTTGATCAGCTTCTTGCAGCGACCGACGTCATCGATGATCGAGAACGCGAGCGGGCCATCCTCGGCCTCGCGCGCCCACTTGATCGCGATCGCAGGGAGCGCCTGCGTCTGGTCGAGCGCGTCGAACTCTTGTTGCGACAACTTGTCGTAATAGACGCTCACGTCATTGGTCGACGAGAGGAACGTCTCGACCTTGACCTTCTGCGGGTCGTACTGCTCTCGCACCGATTGATAGAGCGTGAGCGCTTTGTCGAAGGCGCCCGCACGCAAGAGCAAGTCCGCACGCAAGAGCGTGCCGTCGCCGAGGTATTGCGAGTCCGGGTCTGCGATCGCGAGCACTTCGAGCGCGCGTTCAGCGCGTTGGACGTCGCCGAGGCGGACGTACACCCAGGCGAGCTCGTAGAGCATGGTGTCGAACTCGTGCGACTCGCGGCTCACCTTGGAGTACGCGTCCTTCGCTTGATCGAACTGCTCCATCTCGTAGAGCAAGCGACCGATCGCCATCCAAGCAAGGTCGATGACGTGCTTGTGCTCGTCAGTGTCCGGCGAGAGCAGAGTTACCTGCTTGAACGCCTCGATCGCGAGCTTGTAGTTCGCGCTGGGCGGGAGCGTACCCGCGGGAGCGTTCGGATCCGGAGCGCCCGCAATAGGGGCCGGCGCGTTCTGGCGCGCGGCCTTCATCGCGATGAGACCTTGGTAGTACCGCGCCTGATGCACGTAGAGCGTGCCGGGTTGGACCCCTGCGAACTTGCTGCCCGCGGTCGAATAGTCCTGCCTCAGGTAGTAGGCCTTGCCCTCTGCATACAGGAGCGCTCCGTCTACCTGTGACGGCGGGACGAGCCCGAGGTTCTGGAAGACTTCGTCCAACGACGCGACGTCGTTCACGCGCACGCTCACGTCGACCAAGCGTGCGATCGCCTTGCCGATATAAGGTTGAAACCGTGCTTCGCTGCCGCGCTTGACGATCGCGCGATAATCGCGGCGCGCGGAGAGATACTGCTTGGATGCGTAGAACGTCTCGCCCCGAAGCCACAGCGCGTCGACGTAAGACGGAGTGTCCGGGAAGTTGTCGACGACTTCGCTGAGGACGACCTCCGCGCGATCGTAATCTTTGGTTCGGTAGAGGAGCTCGCCGTTCGCGATGCGCTGCTCCACCGTGATCTCTTCAGACTTCGCCTTCTCGATCACGCCCTGCACGTTCTGAGACTCCGACGTGACCGCCGAGACCTCATGCTGTGCCGAGCTGATCTGCTCGTCCGCTCCGGCGTGGGCGACCCCCGCGACCGACGCAATCGAAAGGACGAGCAGCAGCGCCGAGACGCTGCCTCCGCTGAATTTCACTTGGTGCCTCCGCCAGTGCCTGTCACGGGAGCCGCCGGGGCTGCGGGTGCCGTGGTGGTGGCGCTGATCGCTTGGACCTTCTCTTTCCACTCGATGTTGGGCCGGTCTTGGAGCGCAGTGGTCACGCCGCCCTTTTCATAGGCGACGGCGGTGATGCTGAGCGTCTTGCCTTCCACGGCGGTGAACGAGTGAGCCGACTTCGACTCGAAGCGGTAGCCGCGCAAATAGGTGAACACGCCATAGCCGTTGCCTTGGAACGTGAGCACCGCTTGAATCGTGTGATCGCCCGGCGGCACCGAGCCTGTGTAGACCGGGATGTCATGCTGCTCTGCGAGCGCGCCGGTGTCGTCTGCGCGGCTGTATTGCGGAGCGCCATCGACGATGAAGATCGCTTTGATGAGGCGAAACGCGCTCGACATCTCGTTGGAGAAATTGATCTCCGCGCGAGAGCCCGAGAGTCCGCCCGAGAGGATCGTGTCGCTCAACATGGCGAGGCGGTTGTGGCTGCGACGGATCTGATCTTTGAGCTCGTCCACGCGCGCCTCGAGATCTCGCAAGCGAACGGTGTAGGTCGCGCCATCCATCCCAGAGTCCGGTGAGGTGGCAATGGGAGCGCTGCTTGATATGGTGCTTGGGCCAGCATCTCCAACTGCCGCGCTCGAGCTGGGCGCTCCTGCATCCACGGCAGAGGTCTTCGAGACTGCGCCAGCGTCGGCTTTTCCTTGCCCGATGGCATCACCCGAGAAGCTGATCACGAACGGAATGACGGCCGTGAACGCAGCCACGATGACCGAGCGTGAGGGGTGGAGGTTCTGACGCATCGAGTTCCCTTCCTTCTATCTACCAACCGTGGCCCAAACGGGAAATGTCGCAAGTCCTTGTGGACTTCAAGGGCTGAGATGGATCACCACGCGCTGCGTAATGCACGGCGGCGCGCGCAGAGTGTAGTTTGCGGGCATACCGCCTTGCAACCCTCCGTTTGAGCCCGTGCCGAGGCATTTTGCCCCAACTCGAAATGAGAGGGGCGCTACCATGAATGTTGAGCCGCTCCCCTCGCGCGACATACAACCCGAGAGCCGATGAGCCGTCCCTCAGCAGTCAGCGAAGTGCGTCCGCGATGCTGACGGATAGATCCTTACGATACGTCGCGCGTCCAATCTCCCAAGGAAAGGACGAACAAAGTGTCGCGCTGCATCCGTCTGAGCGTTGGTTCGCACTCTCGAGAGCGACGCGCACATGAGCGATGCGCAAGCCACCGACGAGGCGCTGATGATTCGCTACCAACGCGGAGATCGGAGCGCGTTCGCCACTCTCGTTCGAAGGCATCAGACGCCGCTCTACAACTTCGCGTTGCGCCAACTCCGCACTCCGGAGGTCGCTCAAGACGTCGTGCAAGAGGCCTTCATGCGCGTCGTTCAGAACGCGCAGGAGTTCAAGCACGAGGCGCGATTTACGACGTGGGTCTACACGATCACGCGAAACCTATGCATCGACCAAATGAGAAAACGTGCACTGCGCAAGCATCCGTCTCTCGACGAGGGGCGGCAGAGCTCCGAAGGAGAGGGCCCGACGCTCGGCGAACAGACCGCCGACACGAAGGCCAACGTGGAGCGCGAGGCGACGGGCTCAGAGCTCCGCGAGCGCATCACAGAAGCGGTAGAGACTTTGCCCCACGACCAGCGAGAGGTCTTCTTGATGAGAGAGGTATCGAATCTCCCGTTCAAGGAGATCGCCGAGATCACTGGGGTGCCGGAGAACACCGTGAAGAGCCGGATGCGTTACGCCCTCGAGCGGCTTCAAGCCGCGCTGAGCGAGTTCGAGGAGTACTCACGAGCGCTCAAGTGAACGCACGAGCTGCGTCTCACAAATAGTTGCAACCTGCCCGTTTCAGCCAAACGATAGAGAAGAAGGAAGAAGGAAGTCACCGTGGACTGCGAGAAGTTCGAGAGCACACTGATCGACGAGCTCTATGATGAGCTCGACGACCCGACGAGCGCGGAGGCAAAGCGTCACGCCTCCAGTTGCACGCGGTGCGGTGGCTTGCTCGCCGGTCTGCGCGCGACACGGAAGGTCGCGCTCCTCCCAGTGGTGGTCGCTCCATTCGAGCTGGAGGAGCGAATCCTGACAGCCGCGCGTGAGGCGCAGAAGGTCGTGCCGCTGAAGCCACGCATGCAGCGGGCGATGGCCCGCGCTGGCAACTGGGCGATGCGCCCGCAGACGGCAATGGCTGCGGTGTTTTTGCTCGCCATCGGTTCGAGCTTCGTGTTCATGCGCAGGAGCGAGCACGCGCCTGCCTCGGTGACGGTGAAGGCCGAAGGAGCTCCTGTCGCGCTCGCCACCGCGAACGCCACGGCGACCACCGCGTTGGACACCACGAGCGCGTTCGGCGCGCACGGCACCGAGGAGAAGTCTGATCAAGCCAAACGCCTCGACTTCCTCGCTCAAGGCACCGCGGATACTCCTGCCAAAACTCCGACGACGGCCGATGGTCTGCTCGCTGATGACCTCGGCAACTCCGCCTTGGCGAAGGACAAGAACGGCTACGACAACAGAGACGAGACCGCGCGAACGCTCAACGCGACAGCTCCCGCGGGTGCTCCCCCTCCGCCGAATGCAGCGATGGAAGCGCAAATGTCAGGAGGCGGTGGGAGCGGCAACGTCGCTGCCCAGCCCATGGACTTCAACGCGGCGATGACCGCCTACCGCGCGCGGCGCTTCGAGGAAGCCGCGAAGGGTTTCGATGCGCTCGCGCTAGCAGACACGAAGGACACCACTTCGGCACTTTGGGCGGCGCGCTCGCTTCGTGAGGCGCGTGGCTGCGGCGTCGCCGTCCCGCGGTTCACTCAAGTTCACAACGCCGCCGCAGGAACGACCATCGGATACGAGGCCACGCTAGACGAAGCGGGCTGTCAGCGCGATCTTGGCAACTATGCGTGGGCGCGATCGACCGTCACGCCTTTGTTGGGCGTGCCTGCTTACTCCGAGCGCGCTCAAGAGGTGCTCGACGGCATGGCTCCTCAAGCGAAGAAGGCCCAAGCCGCGCCACGAGCGATGAGCCCTTCTCCCACTGCCACCACGAAGGCCACCACTGACCAATCGTTCTGACGAGCGCCTTGCTGCGTGGGCGGCGACTGACGAGCGTCGGGCGGTCAGCGACGCGGATCGGCGCTTGGGTTCGGCGCTCGAGACGGCGCGCGCATGCGTGATCGAGCACCTCGGCGGGCGTGACGGTCACAATGCGGCCGCGCTCCTCGGACGATTGATCGCCGCACGTGGCGGGTCGGCAAGCTTCGTCTCGAGCGAGCTCGACGCGCTTGCTTCATCGACTTCGGCGGACGAGCTCGCGACGCTGCGCGCAGCGCTCTTCGAGGGTTACGCGCAAGCGATGTCGGAAGAGAGCCTCGCGATCCGTGACGCCTGTTGGGATCCGCCATCGTGCGTCGTGCAGCTGGGCGACGGTCACGCGACCATCGCAGCTGGCTTTCCGAACGATGCACCAGAGGCGCTCTCCGCGTGGGCTGATCGAGTGGCTGCGTGGTTGGTCCGCGCGAAGGTCAAGCGCATCACGGCGTCGGGCTGCGAGGCTACACGGCGAGCCCTCGAAGAAGCGGTCTCGACGGTGGGCGTGCAGTTCGAAGCGTCGCGATAGCGTCGAGCACACCGTCTGGGGTACGATGGTCTTTCATGAGGACCACGAGAGCCGTCGTCGCGCTTCCCCTCGCCTTCGTTGTGTTCGGGGCGTGTTCATCGTCCGATGAAGGCGTCCATGTCGGCGTCACACCAACCATCGTGTTTCCCGCTGGGCTGCTCGACAACGTGAGCAAGCTGACGCTCCAAGTGTTCGACTCTGGAGCGGTCGATTGCAACGGGCAGAGTGGATCGCTCAAAGGCGCGGGCACTCCCATCGCGAACAAGGATCTCGCCTCCGTCGGATGCCCCGCTACGGCTAAATTCTGCGGCGACGTGCAAGTGGACACGAGTGACACGCCACGCATCTTCCTCGCGCAAGCGTTCGCTTCGGGCAACACGACGGCGGTGGCGAGCGGCTGCACCAAGGCCACCGTCAACAAGAGCGCGCTGCAAGTGCAGATCAAGATGCTGCGCTTCGTTCCGCCTGCGACATGCAACGGACAGCCGTCCAAGCTGCCCGCCGTCCAGTGCGACCCTCCAGGCGACGCCTCGGATACCGTGTGCGATCCAACATGCCAGACGAAAGAGATCTTCTTGTCGTCCGGCGACGGAAACGCGGGGAGCACCAGCAGCAAGGCCGTCAAGACGCGACCGTCGTTCGTGTGGCGCTCGGGCAGCTACTTCGCCGCGTTCTTTGGAGACAAGTCGCCTGCGGTGCGAACGCAAGTGTCCATGCGCCTGTTGGGCGTCGACCTGCACCCCACGACGGACTTCGGTGGAGACGTGGCGCAAGGAATCGGCGTCGCGGGCCAGAGCTACTTCTTGCCGAACAACCCGACGGGGACTCCGTTTCCTCCGGCAGGTGAAGCGGGCTCG
>JANYHY010000675.1 GCA_025362165.1 Myxococcales bacterium
CAGGTCGCCGACGTCGTCGACCTCGTGCCCACGTTCCGAATGCGCGCGGGCGGCAGTCTGATCGAGGCGCGCATCGGCCTGCGCGCAGCCTACGAAGACGTAGAGATCGACGTTCGTGCAGACGGGATGACGCCGCCAGTGATCGTGAAGCCGCCGGAGCCCGGCTCGCAAAAACGTGCAAGGTGCATCCGTTGCGACATCGCAGCACAACAGGCAGCCGTCGGCCTGCTCCGTGATCTCGGGTTGCATCCAGACGAAGACGGACTCTCGTTCGTCGGTCGGGGAGACGACGCGATCCAGTTCTGGACCGACGGCATCGGCAAGCTCCCGGACGAATGGGATCTGTTCGTGCCCGACGATCTGGTCGACGTTCAAGTCCGCAGCGAGACGCTCAGCGCCAACGCGCGCGTGTCCTCTGGCGTGGACTGGTTGAGCCTCCGAATGAGCTTCGAGAGCGAAGGCGTTGCCGTTACGCAAGAAGAGCTCGGCCGATGTCTCGCGGAGGGCCGCCGCTACGTGCGCCTCGCGGACGGCTCGTTCGCCAAGCTCGATCCAGAAAAAGTACGGGACGTGCTGCAGCGCCAAGCAGAGATCCTCGGGACAGGCGGCGGAAACGGCGCGAAATTGCCGCTCTCGCAGGCCGGTCGAATCGAAGAGCTGCTCGGTCAGTTGAACCGCAGCACGGTCGGCGACGGAGCGCGCGAGCTGTTCAAGAAGCTCCGCGACATCGACGAGATCAAGGGCGTCAAGAAGCCGCGCAACCTGAAGGCCCAGCTCCGCCCGTACCAGGAGCAAGGTTACCAGTGGCTCATGTTCCTGCACGAGATCGGCTCGGGCGGCGTGCTCGCAGACGACATGGGTCTCGGCAAGACCATCCAGACGATCACGATGATGCTCGCCGTCAAAGCCGCGGACGACAAAGCCGACCAGAAATTCCGCGCGCTGATCGTCGCGCCAACGAGCGTCGTCACCAACTGGCTATTGGAGATGGCGAAGTTCGCGCCGAGCCTGAGAGCCGCGCTCTGGCACGGTGGCGATCGCAAAGAGCGAAAAGAAGAGCTCGAGGACGCGGACGTCATCGTCACGAGCTACGCGCTCTTGCGCCGAGACGAGGAGCTCTTCGCCAAGCTCAAGCTGCGCTACGCGATCCTCGACGAGGCGCAGAACATCAAGAACCCGCTCAGCGCCACCGCCCGCGCGGCCAAGCGATTGAAGAGCGATCGAAGGCTCGCGCTCAGCGGCACGCCGATCGAGAACCGCCTCTCCGAGATCTGGAGCATCTTCGACTTCGTAAGCCCTGGCTTGCTCGGCCCGCTCGAGAAGTTCGAGGAGCGCTACTCGAGGCCGATCGACAACGGCGATCAGAAAGCCGCGGCGCGCCTGCGCGCGACGATTCACCCGTTCATTCTCCGGCGCACCAAGGGTGAGGTCGCTCAAGATCTCCCGGAGAAGATCGAGACCGATCAGTTCTGCGAGCTACAAGGCGAGCAAGGCGCGCTCTACGCCGCCGTGCTCAAGGAAGTGCGCGCGCAAGTCATGAACGAGGTGGAGCGCCAGGGCATGGGCCGGGCGCACATCATGATCCTCGCGGGGCTCACGCGGCTTCGGCAGGCTGCGTGCGATCCGCGCTTGCTCGGGCTTCCGCGGCAGTTCACCGACGAGGACTCGGGCAAGCTACAAGCGCTGCGCGAGCTCGTGCAGACGTCGATCGCGGGTGGCCACAGAGTGCTTGTTTTTAGCCAGTTCGTGTCAATGCTCACGCTCATCCGCGCTTCGCTCGCGGAGGACGGCGTCAAATACGAGTACCTCGACGGCTCTACGAAGGATCGCCAGTCCGTCGTCGAGAATTTCCAGAAGGAAGATGGTCACCCCGTGTTCTTGATCTCGCTCAAGGCTGGTGGCAGTGGTCTCAATCTCACCGCCGCAGACACCGTGATCCATTTCGATCCGTGGTGGAACCCCGCCGTCGAGGATCAAGCGACCGATCGCGCGCACCGCATCGGTCAGACGAAGGTCGTCACGACGTATCGCCTCATCGCCAAGGGCACCATCGAAGAGAAGATCCTCGAGCTCGGCGGCAAGAAGCGCGAGCTCGTCGGCGCGGTGCTCAGTGAAGACGCCGGCGGCGCGAAGAAGCTCACCAAGTCTGACCTAGAAGATCTCTTCCGCTACGACGCGTGACTAGTGCCGCGTCGGCACTAGGAAATTCGCGGGAGCGAATTTCGGGTTTGGGCGAAGCCCAAGTAGACTAGTTGGATCGAGGAAACGCGAAGACGAAGCCTTCGTCTGTGCCGATGTAGAGAGTGCCATTCGAGGTGAGCACTCCCGATTGGCTGATCGGCGAGCCGGCGATGCTCGTCCAGAGCACGGTGCCGTTCGGATTCACCGCGTAGACGAGGCCTTTTTTGGTGCCAAAATAGATCGTGCCGTCTCCGTCGACGAGCGGCTGCGCTTCGATCACGCCCTTGGTGTGCAGCGACCACTTCTGCAAGCCGGCGGCGTCGAAGGCGTAGAGGTTCGCGTCTGCAGAGCCGACGTAGAGCGTGCCGTCGCTTCCGATCGCCGGCGCTGTCGTCGCGCCACCTGTGGCCGCCGACCACTTGAACTTCTGTGGCGCCTTGGGATCGAGCGCGTGGAGGAACTGGTCCGCGCCACCGAAGTAGATCGTGCGATCGTCGCCGATGACAGGCGTGGAGGCGAGCCCCTCGGTGACCGGCGAGTGCCACTTCAAGAGACCGCGCGTGTCGATCGCGCAGACGCCAAGCTTACCGCTGTAGGGCGGGAACACGTTCTGCACTGGGAGGTAGAGCGTGCCTGTGGCATCGAGCGCGGGAGCGTGAGGCCCCCATGATGGACACTCCGAGTTGAACGCGAACGGCGCTTGAAATGAAGAGATCAGCGCGTTGTTCGCCGCGACCTTCAGCAGCATCACGCCAGCGCCCGTGGGTAGATACACGAGGCGACCTGCCGACGCGTCGTTTCGAAACACAGGCCCGAGCTGCATCGTGTTGCAGTAGGTGACGTTCACGCAGCCCACGCCGAGGATGAGCGTCTCGAACTGTTGATTCGGTCCCGCGCCGAGGATTTGAAACGTCGCGGCCGTGTTGGTGGTCGTGTACACCGAACCGTCGTCCGCGATGATTGGCGGGCTCAAGCGACAAGCCTGCGAGCCGCCGTCTTGTTTCGGGTCGAGGTGACAATCAGCCAAGCCGTCGGGTTGGAAGACCTGCGTCACGGTCGTCCCGGTCACTGCGACGACGACGCCAGCGCGCTTGGCTGGGTCGAGCTTCGGCGCAGAGAGACCGTCGCTCGTGAACCACACGGTGTCGTCCTTGCCGACGACTGGCGTCCACAGCACACCGCCGATTGGAGACGGGTTGAGCGGCAAGGCTTGCAGCGGAGCGGAGGTAGGACCCGTGACCGTAGAGCGGTTCTGGCGCAGCGGGCTGCCGCCGACCGTGGGCCAGATCGAGCCTGGCGCGAGGCCGTTCGCGTTCGTGCAAGAGGAGGGCGTGACGCCGCGACAGCTAACGCATGACAAGTCACCTATCGAGCCCTCACCCCAAACGTCCTTGCACGCGAGCGCACCAGTGTCCGTGCCGTTGCACACCTGCGGGTCGATGATGGTGTTACCGCCGCAGTCGATCGACGCGAGGGCCGCCGTGGGATCGTGCGAAGGATCGTAGGTCGCGAGCTTGCCCACATCGAGGCCCGTGACGGTCTCGTGCACGCAGGCGAGCGTCTTCGGCTCACAATACGATTCGATCGGCGCGTCCGCCGCGACCTGCACACAACGATCACGACACACCGCAGAGAGCGCGAGCGGCAGCACGGCGAACTTGCCGTTCGGGATGGTCGTCTTCGCGTAGGTGGCGACGCGCACCACTCCGTGCGAGAGCGCGCGCACCTCGACCTTGGTCTCGGTCCCGGGCGCGCCCACGATCGAGATGGATGTCGGCAACGAGGTCACGCTCTTCTTCACGACCTTCGATCCTGCGCTGATCTCGAGCGTGTCGAAATCGCTCCCCGCGTAGACGTCCGGAGACGAGAGCACGACGAAGAGCCCGGACGGCTGAACGGGCGCGTCGGCGCAAGACGCGATCGTCACGACGATGAGGGCCGAACCTGCGAGGAGCTTTCTCATTGTCCACGCGTGAGATGCACGAGGTGATTGCCGCGCAGTCCGAGCAGACCATCAGCTGTGATCACGAGAGGCTGCGACACGCTCGAGCCGAGACCAAGCTCCCAGACTTGGGTGCCGTTGCTCGCAAGCGCGTGGAGAAATCCGCCAGGATCTCCGGCGTAGATCGTTCCGCCGTGATCGACCGTGGGGCTCGTGGTCGCGCCGAGATCACCGCGCAAAGGCTTGGTCCACTTGAGTCGCCCGCTCCGATCGATCGCGTGGAGCGCGAGGTTGGGGTTCCCGGACTCGACGTAGAGCGTCCCGTCCGCGCCGATGGCCGCGCCGCTCGTGATGGGCCCACCCAAGAACACTCCCCACGCCGTCGACGGACCGCGCGCGTAGAAGTTGCCCGTGCTCGTGCCGAAGTAAACAGTCCCGTCCACGCCGATCGCGGGCGAGCCGTCCACGCTGCCGAGGACGCCGTCGTCTGCTTCGTACGTTTGAGTTCGCCCGTCTGGTGTCGCGACGCAGATGCCGCCGTCGAGTCGACCGATGTAGATGCGCCCATCCGCGCCCACCGCCGGAGTGCTCCCGGCGCTCGCGCATGGCAGCAGCGGTCCCCACTTGTTGATCCACGGCGAGTGAGACAGATCCACAGCGACGAGGCCGACGCGCGTCCCCACGTAAGCTGTCTTGCCGTCGCCGGAGAGAGCGACCGCTCCGAAGCTACAGTCCGCGCCGCAGATGGAAATGCTGCGACTCAGGATCGACGGCAGGTAATCGCGCTCCAGCCAGAGGATCGTCGGTGGCTTGGTCACGTCCGCATATCCGAACAGCACGCCCCATGAAGACACTCCGAACAACGTGCCCGTCGCGCTCAGCGTCAGCGACGCCCCGTTGGCGCAACACTTCAGCGCGCTCGCCCCGTTGGCGTACAGGCCTGCTCCAGTCATCGCGTTCGCGGTGACCGAGTTCGCGAGGTTGGCCGGGCCGAGTGCGCTCAACAAGTCTGCGGGAGACGGATCCACGAGCGCGGTCGGAGTGAGCGTGGAGAGATCGATCGCGGTGACACGTGTCGCGTTGTTCGGGAAGACACCGAGCGGGAGAAACGCGCGCGTGTTGTCCGCTGAGAGTATCGCGGCGCCAGCGAAGGCGCTTGGTGCGGTCGTGATCGTCAGAGGCGCAGCCTGCGGCCCATCGATGCGACTGACTTGAGTGCGCGACATTTGTCCGCCGAGAGTCGACCAGACGGACCCTGGGTCGAGCGACGCGTCGTGGCAAGTCGTGGTCGGCTCTACGTGCGAGCATGCTGCGTCGCAAACGAGCGTTCCGGCAGCTTTCTCGGTACCGGCGAGATCGTTGCAACCCAGCGCGCTCGTGCAGTACGCCGACGGAGCTGCGCATCCCGAGGGCGGCGCGGCGCTTGGGTTCGAGACTGGATCGCTGCTGGGATCGTACGTGGGCAACCGATCCACCGCGATCGGTCGAGCCTGCGAGCACGTCTTCGTAGAGGGCGCCGAGCCGAGAGTGTCTGGGTCGCAGATCTCACCGATCGTGTCGGTCGGTCCGAGCTGCACGCAACGGTCGTAGCAGTCACGCGCGAGCTTCACGTCGAGCCGCGCGACACGTCCGGCGGGGATGGTCGTCTCTTTGAGGACAGCCACATGCAAGATGTCGCCCTTGAGCCCGCGCGCTTCGAAGAGGACGCGTGCGCCCGGCGCGCCGCTGATGCCGAGCGTCGTCGGCAAAGTGATCGCCTTCGTGTCGACCTCACGGCCATTGACCTGGATCTTGATCGAATCGAAATCCGAGCCCAACGCGCCGTCGCTCGTGATGACCACGATCAACCCAGACGCGGGGATCACGTTGCTGCCGCACGCAGGTGCCATGAACGCGATCGCGCAGACCGCGAGGAGAGCGCCTCTCATGGGAACGAGAGCGAGATGCTGCCGAGCTTGCCGACGGGCGGTGCTGCGGCTTCGTCCTTGGGACGAAAGATGAAGTATCCGCCGACGACTGCGCCCGCGAGCAAGACGCCTCCGCCGATCCACACCCACGCGGGCACACCCGATGAGGCGTCTTTGAGCTGCACGAGCAACGAGCGCTTGCTGCCTGCGCTGAGATCCACCTCGTCCTTGACCGTGATCTTGCCGGGCTCGGTCACGACCACCGTGTGCTTGCCAGGCGGGACGTTGCCATCCCATTGCCCGCGTGAGGGTCTCTGGCCGTCGACCGTGATCGTCGCTCCCGACTCCGCGACGACTTGCAGAGTTGACGACGCGACGATCGCTTTCAGCGTGACGCGCACGGGCACAGGCGTTTTACCCGGCACGTCGAGGAGCTGATCAAACGCCTCGAAATTAGGCGCTTCGACGTGCAGCTTGTGAGCGCCGAGGTCGAGCCCTGTCTCGAGCGTGTTCGGCGCGACGACCTCTCCGTCCAGCGTGACGATGGCCGTGGCTGGTTCGATCGCGAGCGTCACGGGGCTGAACAGATCGCGTAGCAAGCGCTTGGTGTCCTCCGCGCGAGAGATCGTCTCCACGCTGAGCACCGACGAACCCTCGCGCAGGTACTGCTCGATCAAGACGTACGTTTTGTAATAGTGGCGCAACCCCTTTTGGCACGTCGCCATGTTCCACAAGAGGCGCGGGTCGTGGGCGAGCTCGTACGCGCGTGCGAACTTCGCGAGCGCCCCCGTGTTGTCCGAGTCTTGATAGAGGATGATCGCCCGGTCGTACTCCTGCTTTGCCTCACCTGTGAGCGAGTCTGCGAGCGACTTCGGCGCTGAGTCAACGGCCTGGGCTGGAGCTGAAGGTTTCTGCGCGAACGCGGAGCTCGAGAGAGTGAAGGCAACGGCGAACAGCGCGAGGTGCGCTCTCGTCATTGGAGATCCATCTTGAGCGGGTTCGCCGCGTTCGGCTTGGCCGACGCAGTCGCGCTCGTCGCGGGCTGCGCTGTCGCGGTGGCCACGGTGGTGATCGTATGCGCGGGCTTGGTCGCGGCAGAAGCGGATGGCTGCGCGGATGGCGACGAGCCCGTGACCAGAGGCGCGACAGACGCCGCCATCGTGGGCGCAGCGGGCGCGGTGGAGACAGTGGGAGGCGCGATGGTCGTCGCCGCACTGTTCGTGTTCGGCGAAGAGCTCTTGAATGCGAGCGTCGCGACGATCAGCGCGCCGGCCGCGATCACGCCTCCGGCCACGTATAGTCGCTTCGACGGAGCGCTCTGCCCGAGGCTCTGAGTCGTCGTGTACGGCTTCGTCGACGCGAGGGCAGGAGCGCTGAGCGGCGGGTCGCTGATCGGCATGGGCCGGCTCGCCGCAGACCCGCTCGGCGAGCGCGTGATCGAAGGCGTGCGCAGGTCGAGCGAGATCTGTTCGTCGGTCGCGCCAAGCAGCGGCTCGAACGCCTTCCAGGCCTCGTCTGCGTTCGCGTAGCGCGCCGTTGGATCACGCGCAGTGCACTTCTTGAACCACTCGTCCATGTCGATCGGAAGCGTCACCTCGAGCTCCGCAGCTCGCGCAGACGCGAGCGGGATTTCGTCGACGAGGATCTCGCGCATGAGGGGCGCGCCGCCGCCGTCTTCGATGTTCGCCTCTTTCCAGAAAAATTTGCCCGAGAGCATCCGGAACGCGATGAGACCCAGCGCCCAGACGTCTGCCGCAGGAGTGATCTGCGATCGCGAGGCCGCTTGCTCGGGAGCCATCCACAGCGGCGTGCCCATGTTGCCTGTCGTGTTGCTGCCCGCGACGAGCACCTTCGCGATCCATCCAGGATCTTGAGCAAGAAGCGGCTCTGCGCGACGCGCGAGCGCGCGAGGAAGATGTTCTCGGGCTTGAGATCGCGGTGAACGATCGGGATCGCGTGAGCGGCTGAGAGCCCATGGCACAGCTGCGAGAAGACGAGGCGTGTTGCCGCTGGCGAGATCGTGCGAACACGATCCAGAAAAGAGCCGAGGTCCTCGCCCTCGAGCAGCTCCATCACCAGCCACGGCGTGTTGGTCTCCTCGTGCACGCCCGCCGCGATCACCTCGACGACGTGCTCGCTCTCGATGAGCGCACCCACGCGCGCCTCCTGTGCGAAGCGCCTACGAGCGGCGTCGTCGTTGCCAGCGCTCGCTCTCATGAGCTTCAGCGCGCGCCGCTTGCCTGTGCTGATTTGCTCCACGACATAGAGCGAACCCATCCCGCCATCCGTGAGCGGCACGACGATGCGGTAGTCGCGCTCGAAGGTCTCGCCAGGCCGGAGAACGAGATCCATCGGCGGATACGTTAGCGGTTCCTCCTCCGCGAGAAACCCGAAATCAGCCTTTTCGTTGATGAGTCACATGTTTCGAAGAGCCCACCAGACCGTGCCGATTCCAGCGAGCAAGAACACGGAGGCCCATATCCACACACGACGGTTCTC
>JANYHY010000680.1 GCA_025362165.1 Myxococcales bacterium
GTCGATCATCGGGCCGGGAGAGAGCGTCGTGTTGCCTGTACAGAGCGCGCGGGTGGAGCACGAGGCGGAGCTCGGCGTGATCATCGGTGAGCGCGCGAAGAACGTCTCCGCGGCAGACGCGATGAAGCACGTCTTTGGTTACACCTGCGTGTGCGATGTAACCGCCCGCGATCTTCAAAAGTCGGACGGGCAGTGGTCGCGCGCGAAGGGGTTCGACACGTTCTGCCCCGTAGGCCCGTGGATCGAAACAGAGCTGGATTACCGTGACTTGCGCGTTGCTTGCCGGGTCAACGGTCAGACGCGACAAGACGGACGGACACGCGACATGATCTTCGACGTCCCCACGCTCATCGCGTACTGCAGCGCGGCCATGACGCTCGAGCCTGGCGATCTGCTGGTGACCGGGACGCCGGAGGGAGTCGGCCCGCTCGCACACGGCGACGCGCTCGAGGTCGAGATCGAGGGCATCGGCGCGTTGTCCGTGTCGATCACCAAGGGCTGACGTGTCGCGGAGCCTGCTGCTCTGGATCGTCGCCTGCGTCTCGGCGATCGCGTGCGCGGCGATCGTGATCGGGGCGCCCGATCCGACGGAGCCATGCGGTTGGGGCTTCGCTCAACGAGGCGCGCGCTGCTGCGCCGAGAAGACCGACGCCTGCGTGAGCGCGCTCGCATGTCCGCGTCCGCTCGTGGTCACTGACGGAAGGTGCGCGGCACCGGACGTGCGCGTGGAGATCGCGGAGACCACGGTGCTGGTCGGCCCCGCCGATTGGGAAGCGGAGGGTCGTGTCGCGCCGCGCACGCTCCACACCAAGAGGTTCGCGATCGACGCGTTCGAGCTGAACGACAGCGGTGCGCGCGCGATCAGCGGCATTTCACGGGACGAAGCGCGTGCGCTATGCAAGCAAAGGGGAGGGCGCTTGCCGACCGATGACGAGTGGACGATCGCAGCAGCGGGCTCGCAGCCCCGTCGTTACCCATGGGGAGACACGGGCGCTGTGTGCAGGCGTGGCGCTTGGGGGCTCGAGGTCGGCCCCTGCGCGCGCGACGCCGCTGGCCCCGACACGGTCGGCGCGCACGGCGATGGCGACACACGCGACGGCGTCCACGATCTCGCGGGCAACGTCGAAGAGTGGGTGCAAGACGACGCGTCCGAGGGCGTCGGCATCGTGCGCGGCGGCTCATGGAAATCGACGCTCGCGACCGAGCTGCGTACGTGGGCGCGCGTCGAGCTCAAGACGATCGCGAGAGAGCCCTGGGTGGGCGCTCGCTGCGCCTACGATCGTTGACAGGTCAAGTGATCATCCGTCAGGCTTGCGCGGCTTGCTTGACCATCAAGAGGCCCGCGTAAGCCGCGAAGTTTCGGATCATGGTGCGGTCGCCGGGGAAGACGCGATGCTTGACCGTCGTGCCCTGCGCTGTGGTGACCGCGATGTAGACAGTGCCGACAGGCTTGTCGGGAGAGCCGCCGGATGGGCCTGCGACACCAGTGAGCGCGAGCGCGATGTCGGCGCCGCTGACGTGACGGACACCCTCGGCCATCGCTGCGGCGACCTCGGAGCTGACCGCGCCATGACCGCGGATGACGTCTTCGTCGATGCCGAGAAGCCTTGTTTTTGCGGTGTTTGCGTAGGTGACGGCGTCCACCAACAAGAAGTCGCTCGCCCCAGGTTCGCTCGTGAGCAAGTGGCCGACGAGCCCTCCGGTGCAGGACTCTGCGATCGCGAGGGTCATGCCTTTGTTGCGAAGCGTGCGACCGACCACGCCCGCGAAAGTGTCGTCGCCTTCGCCATAGATGATGTCCGCCAGCCGCGTGCGCACCTCGACGGTCGCCTTCTCGCACAGCTCCCGCGCCGCGCCCGAGGTGACAGCGCGCGCGAGCACCTTCACCTCGATCCCCGAGAGGCTCGCGCGATAGCCGATGGTCACGCCAGGGTTCGTCTCTTCGATGCCCGCGAGCCGCTCGCCCACGGTGCTCTCGGGCAAGCCGAACGTGCGTAGGCGGATCTGGTGGGACGTGTTCGGCGCGAGCGCGCGGATTCGCGGCACCACTTGCTCTTCGAACATCTGCTTCATCTCACGCGGCACGCCTGGCATGAAGAACGCGAGGGCATTGCCGATGCGCACCGTGAAGCCTGGCGCAGTGCCGATCGGGTTGGGCAGCACCTCGGCGCCGTCCGGGAAATCAGCCTGTTTCATGTTGGTCTCGCCCATCGCGCGGCCGAGCTTCTCGAAGCGGCGGCGGATGTGCTCGAGCGAGGCGTCGTCGCGCTTGAGCGCCACGCCGATCGCGGTCGCGACCGCTTCGGTGGTGAGATCGTCCGTGGTGGGCCCGAGACCTCCAGTGCACACGAGCACCTTTGCCGTCCGACCGAGACGCTCGAGCGTGGCGATGATGCGACCGCGATCGTCGTCGATGACGACCTCTTCGATCACTTCGAACCCGAGGTCCGTCAAGCTCGACGCAAGGTCGCTCGCGTTGGTGTTCACGAGCTCGCCACGCGTGAGCTCTGTCCCGATGCACAATACGGCTGCGGTCATTGGAGGGACGTTCGAGCGTACCTCATTTGATGCCGTTCGGCGGACATCAACGGCCTTCGGCAAGTGGATGTGCCGTTGGCACGCCTCATTTGGTCTTGGGAACGCCGAGCACTTCTCGAGACCAGCGTTGGGCGAGCGCGCAGTCGCCGCGAGGCGTCATGTCCGCCGAGAGCGCGGGCCCGGCGGTGAACAAAAGATCATTGCCCGCCCTCGAGAGCGACAGCGCCGCGTGACCAGGGCGCTCGAAGCAAACTTGTGCGGCGTCCCTGATTTTTGCCGGTCCCAGCTTGCGCACCATCGCAGCACTCACTGCGACGAATGCGCGATCGGCGTAACCCGGCGTCGGCGTTGCTGCGTCATAGCGAACGCGCCAACCGAACGCGACCTCGGCCGCTCTACGCGCGAGCACCGCACGGTCGCCTCCCCAGTGACTTGCCGCGTCCGCCGCGTCGGAGTCCGTCATCCACTCGCCGTACATGATGCGCAGCGGGAGCTCACCGTAGGTGTCGGCGTCTGCGGTCGTGAAGTCCGCTCCAAGCGTCTTGGTCGTCGGCGCGTCGACCGCGAGCGCAGGCTCGCGCGACGCGAACTTGTCCGCGTGGAGGATCTGCTCGGTCGTCTGAGGGAGGTTCTGCCAAGCGGCGTCCACCGCCGGCCAACCGCCTGCGCGACGCAGCCCGTGAACGAACACGACGCCGTCGACATAAGGCGCCGCCAGTCCTTCTTTCATGGCGCGCGGAGCGTCCGCGCCAGGACCCTCGTCCATCGCGTCCTTCACCTGACGCACGAACATCTCGTCTGGGAGCGCGAGGATCACGCCTGGGGCCATGACGTCGAACATCGCGCTCGTCGCGTCGCCCTCCGCCAGGCATTGCAACGCGAGCGTGGCGTCGCTGTGGCCCGTTTGATACTTCATCAGCGCCTTCAGATCGTAGTGTTGATCTTGCAATGCGTGCGTGAGCTCGTGCGCGAGAGTCCCCTCCGCCATCAAGCCATCGAGGTCTGCGGCGAGCAACATCACGCCACCCTCGGGCTCGTAGTAACCCGCGAGCTGCGCTTCGAGCAGGCTGTACATCGCATTTTCGTAGTCGAACTTCTGCGGCACCAAACCGAGCAGCGAGTCCATCGCGCCCTCGTCCAGGATCGCTTGCTTTGGGATCTCTTGGTCGACGTGCGCGCGCAGGCGGGCAAGCAACGCGTCGCGCTCGAGCGTGACTCCAGGGACCGTCTTTTTGGCTTCGAGCCCTCGGCGCTTGGACACGCGCTTCAACATCGCCGCGACGCGCGCGGTGCTCTCGGGATCTCCGCCTTCGCCTGACGCGGGCACGGGACTCGCCACGCTCGGCAGCGGCGCGGGCTTGGAGGACGAGAGGCCGATCGGTGTCTCCGCGAGCCGCTGCGGCGGCGACGTGCCCGAGCATGCCAACACTTGCAACATACACGCGATCGCGAGCCGGCCCCTCATCGCGCGAGCTCGCGAAGGCGGCTGATCGCAGCCTTGTAGTCGGGCTCGGTGAACACCGCGTTGCCCGCGACGAACACGTTCACACCCGCCGCTGCCGCGCGTCCAATGGTCTTGTCGTTGATGCCGCCGTCGATCTCGATGTCGATGTCGCGACCCGTGGCGTCTGCCATCGCGCGGATGCGCGTCACCTTCGGCAGCACCGCGTCGATGAACGACTGCCCCCCGAAGCCAGGGTTCACGCTCATCACGAGCACCTGATCGACGATGCCCATCACGTACTGCAAGGCGCTCTCGTGCGTGTGCGGGTTGAGCACGACTCCCGCGCGTTTTTGCTTGGCTCGTATTTGCTCGAGCGTTCGATGCAGATGCGAGCAAGCCTCCGCGTGCACGAGGATGGTGTCCGCGCCAGCCTCCGCGAACGCGTCCACATACTTCTCTGGCTCGACGATCATGAGATGCACGTCGAGCGGGAGCTTCGTGACCTTGCGCAGCGCCTTCACGACCGGCGGACCGATCGTGATGTTGGGGACGAAGCGTCCGTCCATCACGTCCACATGAATCCAGTCGGCGCCCGCCGCCTCGACCGCGCGGACCTCTTCGGCGAGCCTCCCGAAATCCGCGGAGAGGATCGACGGCGCGATACGAATCGTGCGAGCGGGCATGAGATCTCTCTTAGCGCAAAAGGGAGCCTCCACCACGCGCGCGCTCTTCACGGCCGACGAGCGTTGCATCTTGCGCCCAAATCCGTGACGCTGGTCCACAGATGGAGACGCGCAAAATCTCGAAGGCGGACTTCGACGTGATCGTCGAGGTGATCGATCGTTGGTGGGGCGGCCCCATCAGCACGCTCGCGCACCCCATCTTCTTCTACGAGCTCGGGGAGCTCGCGCACGTGATGGTCGACGACGGACAGATCATCGGATTTTTGCTGGGGTTCATCGCGCACGAGCCCGCGAAGACGGGCTACGTCCACCTCGTCGGCATCCACCCGGACTTTCGTCGAAAGGGCGTCGGTCGCCAGCTCTATGACTCTTTCGCGAAGGCTTGCGCGACGGCCGGTTGCGAGCGATTGAAGGCGATCACCACTCCTGGCAACGAGGCTTCCCTGCGCTTTCACAGCGCGCAGGGCTGGGGCG
Source organism: Myxococcales bacterium (assembly GCA_025362165.1). GTDB lineage: Bacteria > Myxococcota_A > Polyangia > Polyangiales > Polyangiaceae > JANYHY01. The sequence continues at coordinate 5,140 of JANYHY010000680.1, forward strand.
TGAAAGAGGTCGAGGACTACGCTGGCGTCGCGCGAAGGCGCGTCGTGTTCACCAAGGAGATTGTCTGATGTCGATGCCTCGCATTCCGGCCGCGCTGGAGGCTGTCTCCGTGGAGAGACTGCGCGACATCGGCCTGTTCGGCGCGCTCAGCGATGACGTGCTCGGTCGGTTGTCGCAATCGCTGCAGCAACGTCGCGTCGGGTCCGGCGAGACTGTCTTCAGCGAAGGTGACCCCGCGCACGAGATGTTCGTGGTGTTGGACGGCGAGCTCGAGGTCCTGAAGAAGAGCCGCAAAGGACGCTTTCAACGTGTCGCCATCCTGGGACCGCCCGATGCTTTTGGAGAGATGTCGATCATCGACGTGCAGCCGCGCTCGGCGACTGTGCGCGCGGTCGCGCCCACTCGACTGCTCCGCGTCACGGCCGAAGATCTCGATCAGCTCTACCGCCACGACCTCAAGGCGTACGCGCTCATCATCCTCAACATCGCGCGTGACCTGTCTCGGCGCTTGCGTGTGACAGACGGCATTCTGGCTGATTTCGCGGCGAACGTGCTCGACGACTACCTCGAGCGCGGCCGGTCCCCCAAGCTCTGATCAGCCGCCGTCGTTGTCCGCGTCTCGTGAAGCATCGCCTGCGTCTCCCGCGTCTCCGAGGCTCGCGTCCAACACGCTCGCGTCGGGCGAGGCTCCGCTGTCTCGATTCGCTCCGCTGTCACTGCCAGGGAACGGCGCCGCGGCATCCGAGGTCGACGCGTCATTGAGCGCGGCGAGGTCCTCTGGCGGCAACGGCTGTGGGTTGAGGCCGCAGCAGATCGTCACCGACAGCGTGCAGATCGCCAAGAGTCCTCGTCGCATCAGCCACCACCTTCGAGCTCGGCGTCGCTTGGGGCGTCGCTTGGAGCGTCGCTTGGCGCGTCCGAGGCGTCACCGGCATCTCCGGTCGGTGCGCCATCCTTCGTCGAGGTGCTCGAGTCAGGCGATGTGCCGGAGTCGGACGCGTTGAACAGGCCGGAATCGGTATTTCCGCCAGCTCCGCCGTCATCGAACGCCGTCTCTGGTGGCAGGGGCTGCGGATTCAACGAGCATGCGATCACTACCGTCGCCCCGAGGGCGAGCCATGCGAGTCGTCGTTGGATGGTGCCTCCGACCATGATCCCGTCCGTAGCTGCATGCTAGGTGCCATGGCGTGCACATCGCAAGTTGCGGGTTGTTTGCCCAAGGGAGGCCGCCATACGGCACAGTCTGGCGCATCCTCCGCAGTTGCGATCACGTCATTCCCTCGCGTCGGTGGTATTCGTGGCCACCAGGATGACGACCTTCGCGCTCTCACTTCGTGACGTGATCAAGCGGGTGGACGATGGCGCCTCACGCAGGACGGTGCTCGACGGCGTCTCGCTCGACGTGGAGAGCGGCGAGGTCGTCGCGGTGCGCGGGCCGAGTGGGAGCGGCAAGACAACGCTGCTCGCGGTCGCGGGAGGCATGCTCCTGCCAACGAGCGGCGAGGTCTCGCTCAAAGGCGAGCCGCTCTCGCGCATGCGGGACTCGCATCGAACCGATCTGAGACGTCGTCACGTGGGGTTCGTGTTCCAAGACGTGCAGCTCATCGAGGGGATGACCGCGATCGAGAACGTGCTCTTGCCAGCGGTGCCAGACGGGCTCGACATGAAGTCTCGCGCGGCGGCTCTCCTCGAGCGCTTCGGCGTGGCGGCGTTGGCGAAGACGATCGCGCGCAAGCTCTCGGGCGGGGAACGACAGCGCGTCGCGCTCGCACGCGCGATGCTGCTGGATCCTGCGGTGTTGCTGCTCGACGAGCCCTCCGCACACCTGGACGACGAGCGCGTCCGTTGGCTCGATGCCGAGCTCGAGGCGCTCGCCAAAGACGGAAGAGCCGTGCTCGTCGCGACGCACGATCCTCGCATCTGCTCTCGCGCGCGCGGCTTGTCGCTCGACCATGGCAAGCTCGTCTCTTAGAGTCTTCGCGTGGCGATCCTCGAGCCGTGGGTGATGTTGCGCTTGATCGCTGGCGTCGTGTCGCTGGCGCTCTTTGCTCGCGCGAGCATCACGTGTGCGCGCGTGCTGCGCCACTTCGACCTCTCGCGTGCGACCGAGGGACAGCTCGCGCTCGAGCGCCGCGTGGAGCTGGCGCGCACGTTCGTTCGTGTGGGAGCGGCGGTGCAGGTCGCGTCGCTCGTGCTCACGATGCTTGCCGCCGACAAATTGAGTCACGGCGTTCGCGGGGCGATGTGCGCGTACGGAGTGTTCCGCGCGAACGAGTGGGGATTCCCCGCGCTCGCGATATCCGCGGCGGCGGCGCTCGCGGCTGGTGTGCTGCTGCAGCTCTTCGCGCTCGACAGCAAAGTGCGCGGCCTCGAGCTCGTCAAGCCGCTCTCGTGGGCGACCCTCGTGGTCGCGCCGATCGTGGCCGCAGATCTCTTCCTGACCGCGCGATTTTTGTTCGGGCTCGATCTTGGAGTAGTCGCGTCGTGTTGCTCGGTCGAGCTCGATCCCGGCGCGGCGACGACTGCCGGCTACGCGCAGGGCCCGCGCCTGCTCGCGTCGGGCGCAGCGATCGTGAGTATCGTCGCGTGCATCGGTGTGAGCTGGCTCGCCTCGCGCCGCCCGCGCGCGACGCTCGTCGTCCTCGCGGGCGCGATGAGTGCGCTCGCGCTTCCGTTCGCGCTCGGCGCCTCCGTTCTCGAGGTCGCGCCTCACGTGTTCGAGACCCCGCATCACCGCTGCCCGTTCTGTTTGCTCCACGGCGACGTGATGGCGATTGGCTACTTGCTGTACGGCGCGATGTTCCTCGCGACGGTCTGGGGTCTTGGTGCCGCGCTCGGTGCGCTCATGGCACGTGGAGAGGCGGCGCGCGACGCCTTCGTCGCGTTCGCCTCGGCACGTACACGGGCAGAGGCCGTGGCGTGGTCGATCGCGCTCGCGGTTGGCGTCTCGCCAGTGGTGCGCTACGTCATCATCGCGCATGGCGCTTCGCTTTTCCGTTAGCCCGACGATTTCGCGACGCCACGCCGCGATCGGCGGCTTCGTCACGATCTGGGCGTGCGGCAACCCGGCCGACCGCTGCTCCAACTGCGGAATGAAGATCGATCCGAAGAGCGCGTTCCGAGCCAGCCTCGCGAAGGACGAGAAGGTGCGTGCGTTCGACTCGCCTCGATGCGCGCTCACGGCCTACCAAGCTGACGGCGGTGGCTTGCGCGTGATCGAGTTTTATTCGGGTGCTTGGATCGACGGGACGGCCGCGCGTTTCGTCAAGGGAAGCGACGTGCTCGGTCCGATGGGTGCCGACCTCATCCCCGTCGAGCTCGCCAAGGTCGACAAGTTCGAGAAGGACCACGGCGGCGTGCACGCGTACGCCTTGGACGAGATCGATACAGGAGCGCTCGCGCCATGAGCATGAGCGCCCGCGTCCGCCGCACGATCCAGGTCGTCTACGCCATCGACGGCGTCGCCGGGGCGCGCGTATGGCAGTGGCCGGGTCACGTCGCAGTGGGAGTGCTGCCCTCGCCGCTCGTGGGAGCCAGAGATCTGCTCGCGCGTGTCGAGCGCGCCACCGTGGGCCTGCGTGAGCCCGACGAGACGTGGCACTTCGGGCTCTTGGATCTCGATGTCCCAGTCGCAGAAGAAGACGGATCGGATCAAACGGCGAGTCGCGACAGGCGACGACGCGACGCCCGCTGAGTCAGTTGAGTCAGTTCGCGACGAAGATCGCTTCGATCTCGGTCTTCACTTGCTCTTCGGTCTGAGCGCGTGCGATCGCGATCTCCTTGACGATGAGCGTGCGCGCCGTGTCCAGCATCCGG
>JANYHY010000681.1 GCA_025362165.1 Myxococcales bacterium
GGCCTGCTCACGTACATCGGCGTAAGCGCGCTCACGGTCATCTTCAAGCAGAACGCGACGGGTGCGCTCGGCGCGCAGTTCGTGCTCGCGGAGTTCGGGATGGGGCGCCTCGGCGTCGCCTGGTCCGATCCTCTTGCGCCGATGCCCACGACGCGAGACATCGTCCGACGCACGCTCGGCGGCGCGCGCTTCGGCACCACGGCGGCCGCTGCGATCGTGCTCGCAGGGCTCGCCACTCACGAGCTCGAGCGCGTGACGAGCAGCCCGTCGCTCATCGCCTCGGGGTTGGGCCTCTTGATCGCTGCGGCGACTGCAGCGCGAGACGAGCTGCTGCTGCGCGGTATGCCGCTCCGCGCGCTCTCGCTTTTGCGCGGCAAGCTTGGCGTGCGCGGTGAAGTGCTCGCGCTCTCGGTCGTCGGACTCCTCTCGGCCGCCGCCCGCTTCGGCGCTGGAGGTCACGCGCTCGACATCGGCGTGTTCGGTTGCGCTGGCGTCGCGCTCGGCGCGCTGTGGCTCCGTGATCGTGGCGCCTGGGCCGCCTGGGGAGCGAACCTCGCTTTCACGTGGTTCACTGGGCCGCTCGTGCGTGGCGGGCTCGTCGACATCCGCAGCACGGGAGGGGCATCGGACATCACTTCTGCGCCGGCCGCACTCGCGCTCAGCTGCGCGTTCGCTGCTATGGGGCTGTGGTCAGTGCTGGCTCGTCGTCGACGATGACGCCTCCGAGCTCGCGCGCAAGATCGCGTACGAGCTCATCAAGCTCCGCTTCGCGATCCAGTGGCGACGCGAGCACGAGATCTCCGCCGCCCTCCGCGAACACAGCCGCCACGCCGTCGAGCGCCTCCACGATCCCTTTGGCGAATACGACGTCGCGCGCAGCTAGGACGAGCCTGCGTGTCGCCATCCCAAGCCCCACTGCAGGCGGCACGGACTTCAAATTCTTCACGTGACGACCTCGACGTCGCGCGCGCGCTGTCGCTCCTTCAATCGTCCTTGCACGTGCGCCACGAGCGTCTCTACGTAGCTGGCGAATGGCGGGCATCGGAGCGCGCCGAGCGCCGCGTCTGCGTTGCGTGTATCATACACTACAGACGTTCCGAGCACTTCGATCAGCGATCGCTGGCTCGTCGCGAAGCGCTCCAGACCTGGTGTCCGCAAGAGAGCGCTCGTGATCTGCGACGGGAAGAAGCCGCGAAGCGTGCGGCGCCCCGCGGCGGCTGCGAACAGCTCGAAGACGCGCTTGGCGGGGAGCGGGTTAGGGTCCGCCAAGTGGAAGGTCTTCCCAGGCGAGCGAGGGTCTCTGCCGACCAATGCCGCAGCGGCAGCGACGAAATCGATCGGCACCACGTGCAGCGGCGCGTCTCCCTTTCCGGGCAACGGGAGCGTGACCTCCGGCGGTGAAGTCAGCATCAACATCATCAAGTAGTAAGGGCCATCGAGGCGATCGATCTCGCCCGTGCGCGAGTCCCCGACGATCACGCCGGGCCGCACGACGGCGATCGGGAGGTCCGCCATCGCGTCCCGGGCCATGCGCTCGGCGCGCGCGAGCGTCGACTCGACGGCGTTTCGAAACGTCTGACCGACGTCCAGGTCCGCCTCGTGAAAGCGTCCCTCGAACGAGCCGGAGACGGTCGCCGAAGAATGCATGACCAAGCAACGAAGCTTCTTGCAGCGCTCGGCAACCTCCAGGGCCTCACGCGCGCCGTCGACGTTGACTTGCCTCGCGAGCTCTCTGTCCACGTTGAGGTAGGTGACTTGAGCCGCGTGATGGATGATCTCCACGCGCGCGGTGAGCTCTCTTAGCTCGGGTCCGGACAGGCCCATGTCGAGCGCCGCGCTGTCGCCTTCGATGAGGCTGACGCGCGCGCCGCGCTCACCCATGGACGCCACGGCGGACTGCGCATCCGCCATGAACTTGGTCCGGACGACAGCGCGCACCTCGACATCATCGTCGGCGAGCAGTGCTTCGCAGACGCGCCGCGCGCGGAACGTGGGGAAGCCCGTGAGGAGAACGACCGTCACGGGCTCACACTCACGGGCCGCAGTAGTGCTGACCGACGCCCGCGAGCCAGTTGCCGTAGTTGCCGAAGTACTGCTGCGGACCGCAGAACGAGCCTGGTCCGTTGAAGAGCGACGGCAACACGCAGCCGGTCTGCTGGAAGTATTTGGTGCACTGACCCCCATTACCGCGCACCTGGGTCTGACACGAGGACTTGGTGTTGCTGGGGCACTGGTTGCAGCTCGTGTCCACGCAGTCGATCGCGCAGCCCGTGGAGTGATCGCAGTTGGCGCTCACGAACGCAGCGACGCAGTTGTAGATCCCCGTGCCCTCCTGCAGATCGTACTCGAACGGCGAGAGGCATTTGAAACACGACGGGTTGATTGACGAGATGGTCGTGAAGAAGTTCTGGCACGAGACGCTGTTGAACCCGGTCTTGCAGGCGTTCTTCGCGTCCTGCAGATCATTGGCAGAGCACAGTCCCTTTTGCACGCTGAGCGAGGGGGTCGACACGTTGTTCGCGCAGCTGCTGTAGGCGGCCGGGCAGGTGCTCTGTTGATTGGTGCAGACACGCGGCGTCGACTGGGTGTTGCACGTGCTCATGGTGGACGTGCAGTCGGAGCACGAAGCGCCGTTGGAGCCACATCGCGAGTCCAAGAAGCCGGCGAAGCACACGTTGCCTTGGCAACAGCCGACGCAATTCTGCGCGTTGCACTGCTGCATGGGCGGGATGCACTTGCCGCCTGCGCACACTTGGGACTGAGTGGTGCAGTCCTGGCACTTCACGGCCGAGGTCCCGCACTGAGTGTCCGAGACGCCTGCGACGCACACGTCGTTCGTGCAACAGCCGTTCGGGCAAGTTTGCGGAGTGCACTTCTGCGGAGGGCCTTCACACTTGCCGTCTTGCGGGTTGCACGAGGTGTTGCTCGAGCACGCCGTGCACGCGCTGCCAGCGACGCCGCACGCGCCGTTGTCGCCGCCGCCGAGGCACACGCCACCGGCGCAGCAGCCCTTGCAGTTGTTGGGGCCGCACTGCGAGCTCTGGCACTGGTGCGTGTTCGCATCACAGAGCTGGCCTTTTTGAGTGCAGTCCGCGCACGCCTGGCCGCCCGATCCGCACGCGCCCGAGCTGATGCCCGAGATGCAGGTAGGCTTGCCGTTGATGGTCGTGCAGCAACCGGTGGGGCAGCTCAGCGCGTCGCACTGAACCGTATCGGTCGCGCATGCATGCAGAGACGGATCGCAGTGATCGAAGTTGTCTGCTTTGCAGTCCTCGCACGCTTGGCCTTTGCCGCCGCATGCTTGGAAATCAGTGCCGCCGACGCACTTGCCTTGGGCATTACAGCAGCCAGACGGACAGTTTCCGGGGTTGCAGCTGCCGCCTTCGACGGACGAATCGAGTCCGCCATCAGAGGAGTAGTCATCCAGGTTCGAGCGACCGCATCCAGCGCTCATCACCCAGCCCACGAGGAGAAAGAGCGTCACGCCCAAGGTCCGCTGGACCAACTTCACAGACATTTGCGCTGCCATTTTTCGCCTCGAAGACGGGACGTCGATAGTGGACATCCCAGGGTCCAGTGTCCCACGCTCATGGGGGCCCGTGCAACTCCTTGTCGGTCAGCGTCGCAGTCGCTTGGCGCCCGCAGCGAGCGCGAGCAAGAACGCCAACACGATCACGATCGCGGCTCCTTCTGGCCACTCCAGCGCGTGGGCGACGACGAAGCCGAGGAGGACACCCATGACGCCTGCGGTCATCGCCCAGCCAACGACTCCGCCGAGCGAGCGACCTATGACGCGCCCAGCCGCCGCTGGGATCACGAGGAACGCGCTCACCAAGACCACGCCTGCGAGTCGAATCGCAGCGACGACCACTGCGGCGAGCAACGCCAATAGCGCGCTCTCGAGCCAGCCGACCTCGATCCCGGAGAGGCGCGCCAACTCTTCGTCGAACGTCGCGTAGGCAACGCGCGTCCACGTGGCGACCATCAAGACGACAGTGACCGCGGCGATGCCGAGTACGACGTAGAGGTCGTCCTCTCCGACCAAGAGGATGTTGCCGAACAGGAGCGCCTCGGGATCGAAGGTCCCCTGAGTGCGGCGCGCTTTGCGCAAGAGGATGACGCCGAGCGCGAAGCAGACCGCGAAGATCGCCGCCATGGCGACGTCGCTTCGGAGACCTCTGCGCCGTAGCGCACCGATCGCGATCGCTGCGAGCGCGGTGAACGGTATCGCCACGAGCAGCGGCGAGCTCACGCCCAAGAACATCCCGAGAGCGATGCCGCCGAACGCCGCATGCGACAGGCCATCTCCCAAGAACGCGAGACCTCGCGCAGTGACGAGCACGCCGAGCAGCGCCAGCAACGCCGCGACGATCGAGCCCGCCAGGAGCGCGCGCTGGAAGATCGGCAGCGCGAGGTAGCTCAGATCCATCTAAGCGCGGCCTCCTTGAAACACGCCGTGAGTCGCTTGACGTGAGAAGCGAGCCCTTAGGGCGAACGCGATCACCGAACGCTTCGATGGAATCATTTTCCGAGCGAAGCGAATTGGATGAACAGCTGTCGTGCGGCGTTCGTGGCAGCGTCGATGCTCAAGAACGCGTCATCTCCCCGCTTGCCCCACCCCACGACTACGGGATCATTGCCCTGCTGCGCCGCGAGCAAGCCCGGGATCAACACGGCGGCGATCGTGCAGTCGCGCCCTAGCGTGTCGATGGCGGCCTTGGTGCGCGCATCCTCCGAGAGCTTGTGATCGGGCGCTGTCGCCATGACGAGAAGCGCGGTGGCGTCGGAGCCGACAGCGACCCCCGCGAGGCCAGATTTCGCCGCGTAGGCGATGTCGAGCGTGGGTCCGAAGAAGTCGTTCGCGTCGCGCGTGAACGTCAGGAGCTTGCCTTGACCAAGCACGCCCAGATCCTTGTCGGCCGTCTTGTTGCTCGCGATCGAGAGCGCGGCACGAAGCGGATCGTAGAACGGAGGGCGCGTGGCCTGATCGACCATGACGCCGAGCGATTGAGCGGCCTTCGTGTCGTCCGCGACGTGCATCACGACCGAGAGCCCGCGCACGGTCGGCTTGAACCCCGCGCTCAGGATGAAGTAGTCGCCGCGAGTCTTGCTGAACGTGTCCATCGCGGCGGTCAGCTTCTTGTCGTCCGCCCCAGACAACTTCGTGTCGGCGACTGCGCGCAGCGTGTTTGCGACGCCGACGGCGTTGGCGGCGCGCTCGTCCACGTCAGACCGCACGAGCGCTTGGAGGATCATCCCCTGAGAGACGTCGAGCAGCGGCGCCGCGTCGCCTGGGTGCATGCTGGAGACGAGCGTGTGCGCTGCGCCGTCCTTCTTCGGCGGAGAGAGCGTGATCGTCGCGCGCACTCCGGCGGCGTCGATGTCCGCGTCGACCTCCGCGTGATCCATGTCGCTGACAGCGTCGTTCGTCCCCGAAGACCAACGATCGATGACTCCGATGAGCGCGCGCGGATCTCCGAAGTCCGGAGCGCGTCCTCCGTGATCCTTTCGAAGCTCCTCGTCGAACGATGCGAGTTGGTTGTGAACGCCGGAGCTCTCGTCGGCGATCCAATCGTGAACGGCGCTCGCGAGCACGTCGTGTCCGAGGGTCGCGCGCATTGCAGGCTTCTGCGCGGGCCTGGTCGGCAGCGTTCGGTATGCGTACGGCCCGAAGCTCACGAGATCCTCACGCGATGAAGCGAACACGACGAAGTCACCGTGCGCGAGCCCGATCACGCGCTTGCCTGCGCCGCGCGCCTCGAGGACTTCAATCGACTGCTCGCTCGCAGCGACCTTGAATTTGGCGCTCTCGGACTCCGCGAGGGCGCTCTTCAACGATGCGAGAGAGTTCGCTCTCGCGTGCGCGCACCACACGAAGCGCACGCTGTCCTTGTTACCGACGACGAGCCCGAACACCGGCAGCCTCGTGTCCACCTTGTCTGCCGCGATCGGATCACCTCCGACCAAGAGACCTCCCACGGTCGCGGGCGCGAGCATCGCGGGGCCACCGATCATCGTCTGGACGGCCCTCCACGTGTCGTCGGGCGTCGAGAACGCGACCTCGGCGAGCACATTGGGCGGAGCTGGGATCGGCGGTTCCGCAGAAGTGCTCACGGGCGGCGGAGCTTCGGCGTGGTCACACGAGCCACACGAACAGAGCGCGATGGCGGCGGCGATGACAAGACTGCGCACCACGATCGAATAACACAGAGCGAGCGAAGCAGCGTTGACGAGCGGTGATCGCACGGTAAGGTGCGGCCCGTCATGTTGGACGACGTTCACAAAGAGCTCCTCACCTCCATCTCCAAGGCGCACGAGGTCCTCAAGCGGGACCTGGGCAAGCTGCGCGCGGGCCGCGCGAACCCGAACCTCTTGGACGGAATTCGCGTCGACTACTACGGCACGCAGACGCCGCTCTCGCAGATGGCGCACATCAACGTGCCCGAGGCGCGGCTCCTCACCGTCAAGCCCTGGGACAAGACGGCCATCAAGGCGGTGGAGAAGGCGCTGCGAGAGAGCGATCTTGGCCTGAACCCGCAGCCAGACGGCGACATCATCCGCATCCCGCTCCCGCCGCTCACCGAGGAGCGTCGCAAGGAGTTCGTCAAGATCGCCAAGAAGTACGGCGAGGAGTGCAAAGTCACCATCCGCAAAGCCCGCCACGACGCGCTCGACATGCTCTCGCAAATCGAGACAGACGGGGAAGCGAGCGCCGACGAGGTGGATCGCAGCAAGAAGAAAGCGGAGGAGGCGGTCTCTGATGGAAGCAAACAAGTCGACGCGATGGTGGCTCACAAAGAGAAGGACATCCTCGAGGTCTAGGGTGTTGTGCGCTTGACACCCCCTGTTCGTAGTGAAATCCTCCTTTGAATCTCAAAAGCTCCGCAGCTTGGAGCAACGCGAGCGACCTTCGCTCGTGACAGCCGTTTCCCCTTTTTTCCGGATGGAGTTACTTCGTTGATGCGAGCCATCGCAGTGGGTCTGACAGACGTCGGACTCCAGCGAGAACATAACGAAGACTCTTTCGTCGTCCTCAAGGAGTTCGACTTGTTCGTCGTGGCCGACGGCATGGGCGGGCACCGAGCAGGCGACGTGGCGTCGAAGCTCGCCACTGAGACGATCAGCGAGTTCTTCCGGTCGACCGCGAACGAAGACGTGACGTGGCCGTTTCACTTCGACACCAACCTGTCCGAAGAAGAGAACCGGCTGCTCACGGGCATTCGCGTCGCGAATCGTCAAATCTTCGAGCGAAGCACGCGGTCGCGAGAATTTCACGGGATGGGGACCACCGTGGTCGGCGCGATGTACAGCCCTCGCAAGAACCGCATGTACATCGGTCACGTCGGAGACTCGCGTTGTTATCGAGTGCGCGACGGGAAGATCCAACTGCTCACGCGCGACCACTCGCTCTTCAACGATTATGTGCTCGCGATGCCGGACCTCACCGAAGAGCAGCGCCGTGAGCTCCCGAAGAACGTGATCACGCGAGCGCTCGGCATGCAGGACCAAGTGATGGTCGACCTGCAACACGACGAATCCAAGCCCGGCGATACCTACGTGCTCTGCTCGGACGGATTGTCTGGGATGATTCAAGACGACGAGATCGAGCGCATCATCGGCTCGAGCCCAGACATCCGGGAGTCGTGCCGCAAGCTGATCGAGATCGCCAACGACCACGGCGGCGAGGACAACATCACGGCGGTGCTGATTCGCATCGAGGATGAGAACGCGCAAGAGCGCGCCGCCGCACCGACAGAAGCGCCGCCCGCTCCCTCGAGCACTCTCGTCGCAGATCTCCCCGCACCCCCTAAATTCAAGCCTCCCGTGGATCTGAGCGTCGGCTATGACGACCCGACTCACCCCGCGCTCGACATCCGCAAAGAGCTCGCTGAGATGAAGCGCGCCGCCGCCCGCATGGTCGGCGGTGACGATCCGACGCATCCAGCGCTCGACCTCAGCAAAGAGCTCGCGGAGCTGCGCAAGCTCGGCGAAGATCCCACGCTGCCTGGTGGCGACATCCGCAAAGCGGTCGCCGACGCGCAGAAGTTGGCGCGCGCCGCCGAGGAACCGACGAAGCCCGAGGTCAACCTCAAGAAAGAGGTCGACGACTTGAAGAAGAGCGACGAGTAGCCAGAGGAAAGCGCTCTGGACCGCGTGGCTCATCGAGGATATGCACGCTCCCCATGCATCACCTGCTGCAGGTCTGGTTCTCTTGGGTCGAAAACTGGGGTTATCTCGGCGTCTTTTTCTTGATGGCGCTCGAGAGCTCGATCGTCCCTGTTCCTAGCGAGATCGTGATGCCGCCCGCTGCGTACTTCGCCGCGCAGGGCCAACTCAGCATGGCAGGCGTCATCCTCGCGGGGACCGCCGGCAGCTACTTCGGCGCGACCGTGAGCTACTGGGTGAGTCGATGGTTGGGCCTGCCGTTCGTCAAGCGCTTCGGCAAGTACGTGTTGCTCAAGCCCGCAAAGATCGATGCGGCGCAGGCGTGGGTGAACCACTTCGGCGCAGGCGGCATCTTCTTCGCGCGCCTCTTGCCGGTCGTTCGTCACCTCGTCTCGATCCCGGCGGGGATCCTCAAGATGCCGTTCGGGCGCTTCAGCGCAGCGACCGCCGTGGGCGCCGGCATCTGGTGCACGATCCTCTCGTTTTATGGCGCGCAGGTCATCACGCCAGAGTTGATGAACGCGAACGACCCAGAGGCCGTGGTGAAGGCGGTCAAGGCGAAGCTAGGGCTCATCGTGATCGGGATCGTGGGCCTCGCGGTCGCTTATGGCGTCATGATGTTCCTGCGCAACAAGGCCGCAGCGCAGCCCGCGAACAAGGCGTGACCTCTGTTGCAATCGGCCGAATGGGGCTAGATTTGCGGTGATGGGTCCCGAGTACACGTCCTCTGGAGAAGTCCCCGGCGACTTGGCCGTCATCCGCGCCGCGAGGGAGGCCTGGCAGAGAGGCACCGTCGCAAAATCGGAGGCGAAGCTCCCGCCGCGACAGCAGCGGTTCACCACGTGGAGCGACACGGAGAGCAAGGACATCCTCACGCCGGCGGATGTGCGTGTAGACTACATGAAAGAGCTCGGCCTGCCTGGCGAGTATCCCTACACGCGCGGCGTGCAGCCGACGATGTACCGGAGTCGCCTCTGGACGATGCGCATGTTCGCGGGCTTCGGCACTCCCGAGCAGACCAACGAGCGCTTCAAGTATCTGCTCGCGCAGGGTCAGACGGGCCTCTCCACCGCCTTCGATTTCCCGACGCTCATGGGCTACGACTCCGACTCTCCGCGCTCGCTCGGAGAGGTCGGGATGTGCGGCGTCGCGGTCGACACGCTGCGCGACATGGAGGTGCTCTTCGACGGCATCCCGCTCGATCAGGTCACGACGTCGATGACCATCAACGGTCCAGCGATCGTGCTGCTCTGCTTTTACATCGCGCTCGCCGACATACGCAAAATCCCGCGCGACAAGATTGGCGGCACCGTCCAGAACGACTGCCTGAAGGAGTTCATCGCCCAGCACGCCTGGCTCGTGCCTCCGCGACCGGCGATGCGCATGGTCACGGACATGATCGAGTTCTGCACCAAAGAGGTGCCGCGGTGGAACACCGTGTCGATCAGCGGCTATCACATCCGCGAGGCCGGAGCGACCGCCACTCAAGAGCTCGCGTTCACGATCGCAGACGGCATCGGCTACGTGCAGAGCTGCCTCGATCGCGGCCTTTCTGTGGACGATTTCGCGCCGCGCCTCTCTTTCTTCTTCGACGTGCACAATGACTTCTTCGAGGAGATCGCGAAGTTCCGCGCCGCGCGGAGGCTGTGGGCGCGCTTGATGAAGGAGCGCTTCGGCGCGAAGAAGGCGGATGCCATGAAGCTGCGCACGCACGCGCAGACCGCGGGCGTGTCGCTCACCGCGCAGCAGCCGTACAACAACGTCGTGCGCGTCGCGCTGCAGGCGCTCGCCGCCGTGCTTGGCGGAACGCAGTCGCTCCACACCAACTCGCTCGACGAGACGTACGCGCTACCGACCGAGGACAGCGTCACGATCGCGCTTCGCACGCAGCAAATCATCGCCGAGGAGACCGGCGTCGCGAGCACGATCGATCCGCTCGGCGGCGCGTGGTTCGTGGAGGACATGACGAACCGCATCGAGGCCGAAGCGATGACCTACATCCGCCGGATCGACGAGATGGGGGGGATGGTCTCGGCCATCGAGAAGGGCTACCCGCAGCGGGAGATCGCAGCGAGCGCGTACAAGTTCCAGCGCCAGCTCGA
>JANYHY010000702.1 GCA_025362165.1 Myxococcales bacterium
GCAGTCCATCACTCAGCTTCATGATGTTCGCCTTGTGCACGGCAGTGACGCGTTTTCGCCCTTGTTTTGCGGCGTATTGGAACGCGTACTCGCAGATGCGCGTGCAGCCCTTCTCCGTGATCAGCTTGATGCTCTGCGCGATGCCCGGCATGATCATCAACTCGAGGCCGGCGTACAGGTCCTCTGTGTTCTCGCGCACGATGACCAGATCCGTGCCGTCGAAGCGAGGCTCCACATGTGGGAGGCTCCGAATGGGGCGAACGTTCGCATAGAGATCCAGCGTCTGTCGGAGCGTCACGTTGACCGACCGAAAGCCCTTGCCGATCGGAGTGCCGATCGGTCCCTTCAGGGCGACCTTGTTGCGCTTGATCGACTCGAGCACTTCGTCGGGCAGAGTGGTGCCGCGCGCCTCCGCGACTGCAGCGCCCGCGTTGTGGACCTCCCACTCGATCTTCACGCTCGCAGCGTCCAGCACGCGCCTGGTCGCTTCGCACACTTCGGGTCCGATGCCGTCGCCAGCAATGAGAGTGACCGTGGCCATTCTCTATTTGTAGCGGCAGACGCCTGTGTAGCCTAGTGCCGCCCGAAGAACGTGATCAGCCTCGCGGCCAGCTTGTGAGGCTCGGTCCAGTGCATCATGTGACCTGCTTCTGGTAACTCGAACCGTTCGAGCGACTTGAACGCGCTCAAGCGCTCCTCTTCATCGGGCGGGTGGTAACCGAGAATGCCGCCGCTCACGAAGAGCACTGGGCTCGCGACTTCAGTGACGAACGCGCGGTACATCGCCGAGCGATACGGCATCGGAGAGGTCGTGCGGTGCAGCGGATCGAAGGCCCACACGAGCCCGTCATCCACGCTGGTGAGGAGCGCGCGCAGTCTCGCACGCAAGATCTCGTCGGGCACGCGCGGGTGATTCGACTTCAATCGCGCGAACGCCTCGTCTTGCGTCATCGGTCTCTCTGCGCTGCGCGCGCGATGCTTGCCGAGATCGGCGAGCCAACGCTTCATGCGGAGCGGCGTCAGCTCGTCGGGAGTCTCCGGCGGTCCAAGCCCCTCAAGGAGCGCGAGCTTGTTCACTCGCTCAGGGTGAGACGCAGCGAAGAGCGTCGCGATCGTTCCGCCCATCGAGTGCCCCACGAGGTGAAACGGTCGCCCCTCTAACGCTCGTTCGGTCCAGTGAGCCAGGTCCGCGACATAATCGGGGAAGTGATAGTACCCACCCAAAGGGACGCGCCCGGACCGCCCGAACCCGCGCAAATCAGGCGCGAAAACCGTGTATCCTGCATCTTTTAGGATCGTGGCTGTGACATCCCAACTGCTCGCCGCGTCCATGAAGCCGTGGAGCAACACTACCGTCTCGCCATTCACAGACGACGGTTCCCAGTCGAGTACGTGCAGGTCGATTCCATTGGCCGCAACGAACGAAGAGCGCATGTGCGACATTTAGTTAGCACCCCCCTCGCTTCGACTTGGGCGCGTTCGCTTAGGTGGGGCCGATTTTGCATATAGAGGGCTGGGGCGACGGATTTTGGAGTCGCTGACCATCGGTCTGCTGCGGTTGATCATTGCACGCAGGACTTCGACCGAACGCGCTACACTCGTCTGGGGAGCCAAGCACATGTTCAAAAGAGGGCTGTTTTTAGCTGGGATCGTCACTCTTGGGCTTCGCTGCAACGCCGCGCCGGACGTGCCCGCCAATCCGACGCCTCCCAACGCTCCGGACTTCGGTCCTGTGGTTACACAGGCTGTGCCCCCACCGCCCATCTCGGGTGGCACAATGTTGCTCTCCCACGACGGTGTGACGGCGATCGTCTCTGATCCGGACCGTGATTTCGTCAGCTTCGTCGATCTCGAGGCTTCCGTTGTGCGCGCCAAGACGACACTGAACCCGAACGACGAGCCTGGTCGCGTGGCGGAGGACAACGCGGGCAACGTGTATGTCGCTCTCCGCGGAACGGGCGAGCTCGCGACGTTCGCCCTGAAAACAGGGGAGTTGCTCGGCCGCCGGTACGCGTGCAACGAGCCTCGCGGTGTCGCGTACGACACGGCGCGAGATCAGGTGTTCGTGGCGTGTGCCACTGGGGAGCTCGTGACGTTCGGGTCTGGCATGGGTGTCATGGTGAGCTCGGTCCTCATCGAGCGTGACCTCCGGGACCTCGTGGTCGTGGGCGATCACTTATACGTCTCGAAGTTCCGCGAGGCGGAGATCCTGGATCTCGACAGCACGCACAAGATCTTCCGTCGGCTGCCGCTGCCGAACCCATTCTCGACTGGCGCGCACGTAGCGATGGCGTGGCGCATGCGCGCTGCAACCCCGCAACCCCAACGCGCGCTCGACGCGTCAGTCCCCAATCCCCCGTACCCAGACCTCGTGGTCAGCTATCAGATCGACTCCACGGCGTTCGTCCCGACGACAGTCGCTGGCAGCTACGGTAGCGGGGGTGGCGGTGGTAACGGCGGTGACATGCCTTCAATCGGCGGTGGTGGCATCGTCAACACGGTGATGGCGCATGTATCAACTGGCCCGAACAACGGCATGCAGATGAACGGGCCCATGTTGTTCCAGAGCGCGGTCCTGCCGGTGGACTTCGCGATCTCATCCAAGGGAGATCGCGCTGTGCTCGTCGCAGCAGGCAACATCAAGTCAAAGTCCGTGGAGCCGCTCGCTCTAGTGGGCATGGCGAACCAGATCTCGGTGGTCTCGCTGCAGACGAATGACCCAGTGTTCAAGGGGCAGCTCATCGCAGCGGAGATGCGCGACAACGGCGACGTCATCATCCAAAACCGCGAGCCTGCGACCCTCACGATCATCAACGCTGGGTCGTCGAGCCCGTCGAAGACGATCACGCTCAGCGACGTGAGTCGCGAAGACACCGGCCACGACATCTTCCACGCGAGCAGCGGTACCGGCATCGCCTGCGCGTCGTGTCACGGCGAAGGTGGCGATGATGCGCAGACGTGGAACTTCGACGGCACCAAGCCGCGTCGCACCGCG
>JANYHY010000708.1 GCA_025362165.1 Myxococcales bacterium
CCATCACTGGGTGGTCGATGATATCGGTCTATACTTTGCGCTCAGCGGCAGAGACCTTTTCGTGACGACCTTCAACGGAGACGAGATCGTTCGCGTTCCGGTAGCTACAGGCCAGAAAGAACACTGGGCGACCGCGCCAGGTACCGGCTTTGGCGCCATGGCCGCTGCAGACGGCGTGGTCTTTGTGATCGTCGGACACGAGGTCGGCATCAACCCACCTGTCGCCCGAGATCTGTCCATCCTGGCGATTACCAGCATGGACCAAGCGACCACCTTCGCGCCCTCCACTTCGTTTCTAAGCCGAGGGATCCCGAATCCGTCATGCCTGGGTGTCTCCGACGGGATGGTTTATCATACAGTAGGAGATGCAACTCTGAACGTGCAGCCCGTGAGCGGCGGGCCAGTGCGCCCGTTCGCGTCCACAGGCTACTGTGTGGAGATGACGTTCGACGACAAATACGTGTACTGGATCGCTGCGCCAAAGCGCAACTTGGCGGACCCTGATACTCTGGACAACACATACAAGATCTACCGGGCGTGCAAGGCCAAGTGACAGAGACGTCTTGGCACAGTCATCGACCACGCGACTACGGTGAACAGGGGCTACGGGTGAAGCGCGTTGTCGTGATCGGCGCGGGCATCGCCGGGACTGCGGCTGCTTTGGCCGCGCGAGACTCTGGAGCCGAGGTGACGATCGTGCGCGGAGGTTCTGGCGCGACGTCTCTCGGTGTGGGCGCCTACGACGTGACCCCTTGGGAGTCGTCACTTGCCAACGCGCCAATCAGTGCATCATGCATGCACATATTGAGGCAAATTGGCTGCATTTCGTGCCCAGAGCGCGGCGCGGTGCTCGCGTCCTCCACGGGAATTCTTCGGCCGGCGCGCGCACACGACGACGCATTGCTCGATCTCTCGGAGGTCCGCTCGGGGCGCGTGCTCTTGCTCGATGCGACGATCGACGGATGGGACGCGAGCCCGCTTCAGTGCCGCCGCCCAAGTTCCACACCGTGCGCTACTCGGGTGTGCTGGCGTCGGCGAGCAAACTTAGGTCGCGCATCGCACCTAAGCCTCCGAGCTCGTCGACGTCGACGACCGAGGAGCCGATAGTCGCACGCCGACCGACTGCCTATCGACCGTCGGCGAAGCTCCTCCGCAGGACCTTCGGGTTCGTGATTGCCGTCGCCCTCGGGCTCAGTTCTCACGTCCTTCTGCCAACTTCTCGCCCTTTGGGCTTCGACTTTGGCATGGGCGGTTCGATGTGTTGCAGTGCCCCAAGTGCAAGCCTTCGCCGCACTGCGAGTCGTTGTTGCAGGTCTTCCCGGCGGGCTTCGGCTTGGCGGTCGGTTCGGGCGTGGCGCTCTGTGTGGGGCAGTGGCTGAGTCGCTGACCGTTGGCGTCGTGCTTGTGGTCGGTGTTGGTGTTGGCGTCACGGCCCCGCCTTCTGGAGGCGTGCAATTGTTGTGGACGCAAACAAGCTCGCCTGGGCACTCGCTGCTCTGCGCGCATTTGTTGCCCAGTCCAGGCACCGATGAAGAAGCAGCCGACGCGGCTGTCAAAGCTTTCTGATGGTTGGCTCATGGTTTCGTGAGGCGTGGATCTGACGCTTCGAACGTGAATATGCTGGCCGGTTCGGAGGAGCGAAAATGGAACGTCTTGCGATCTTTGCGTGCGTGTTCGGTGGTGCTGTTGCGGCGTGTTCTACCGATGATGGAACAGTGACCTCGGATGCCAGTCCCGTGGATGTCGTCGCGAAAGACACATCGGTTCCAATCGACTCTGGCGTAGATGCGCTGACCGACAGCGCCGATGCAGCAGATGCCGCGAATGCTCCAGATGCGGCCGATGCTGGGCCTGTCTACAACGACATGACCATGAAGGCGAACTGGACGACGTTTGCACCCAAGCTCGATAGCAAGGGAATCCAAGGTGGCACATTCGATGGACGCTACGTGTACTTCTCGCCTGCGTTCGGCAGCGTCGTCAGCCAGTACGACACCACGGCGCCCTTCTCCATGCAGAGCTCGTGGACGAACTTCGACGTGTCCGCGCTCGGAGGTGCACCCAAACAGTACTTCGGTGCAGTGTTCGATGGGCGGTATGTATACTTAGTACCTAACGCATCTGGGCTCGTGCTTCGATACGACAGTCAAGCTTCGTTCGCATCCTCGGGCTCGTGGACCGAGTTCGACACGACGACGCTCTCGCCTTCGGTGAAGGGCTTCAACGGCGGCACGTTTGACGGGCAATACGTGTATTTCGTGTCGGCATACTCGGGCACAGTTCGTCTCGACACGAAGGGCACATTCACATCGGCCAATGCTTGGACGAGCCTCAACAGTGGACCTGGGGTAGGCCAGGATTACGGAGGGATCTTCGATGGCAAGTTCGTCTACGCCACACCGTTCGGATCAGCGACCGTGGCTCGTTACGACATCTCGATGCCGTTCAATGCGAACTCTTGGACCTCGTTCGATACTGGCCCACTCGCGTTGAGCGATGCTGGCCCAGTCAATCCTTATGCTGGTGCGTCCTTCGATGGTCGCTACGCATACTTCGTCGGAGGCAACTCATTTCGCCTCGTTCGATACGACACGACTGCATCGTTCACCAACGCTCAGTCATGGTTGCCCTTCGATACCTCCGCAGTGTTGCCCGCGCAGACTTACCTCGTGCTGAGCGCGTTCGACGGTAGGTATGCCTACGTCGGTAGCTATGGAGGCTGGATTGGTCGGGTCGATACTACAGCTGTATTCACGAGCGCGGGCTCGTGGTCGAAATACCAAAGCGGCGTCGGCGAGAGCGGCGCGATGGTGTTCGATGGTCGGTACCTCTATATCGCGGGCGGTTTGAACGTCACGCGCTTCGACGCGAAATCGCCACCTTCGATGCCTGCGCTCCCGAGCTTCAAAGGCTCGTTCTATTGATCTTCGCCAAGGGTATGATCCCAATGAACAGTGCGACTCTTCCGATTGTGCTGGTGCTCGGGTTGTGGAAGCAGCAGCGTTGATGATGTTGTCACTCCCGGCAAAGACGCGTCGACGTGTACGGCGACACGACCCAACCTGGACGACCGGACGGACGGCGAAGAGGCGCTCGTCGATGGCATCGACAACGGCTACGACGAGAAGGCGGTCGCCGCGCTCCTTCGCGAGGGCCGCTCGCTGCTTCGATGAGGCTCACTCCCTTTTCGCCACCTGCCGCCGAAACGATCGGCGAGCGGTGCTTTAGTCACCCCCACCAATAAGAAATCTTGACCATGAACACATCAATCGCCGGCGCGCGCCCAAGCGCATTGAACCCAAAACCAGCGCTCTCCCCAGTCCCGAGCACCACGTTCGGCGCCTGCGTCCGCGTATAGACCAAGTATAGAGTCGACCCTAATCGGTATTCCCATCGACCCACCACATTGACATTGATCACACCCTGAACGAAGTCTGGATTCTGCGCGAGCGCCATCCCATAAGGTCGAAGCTCGCTCAAGTGCACCACCGAGCGAGGCGCGAGCGACTGAAACGAGCTGAAGTCCGCGTAGTGTCCGGTCGAGAGGAATATCTGCGCATAAGCCTGCAACGAGATGCGCGGCGTGAACGTGTAGCCCGCGCGCAGCGTGGAGCCGATGCTCGAGGCGCTGAGCCTCCCAAATAAGTATTGGCCCGGAGCGGGCCCTTGGCCCACGAAGCGGGGCTCGCCGAGCGAGAAGTCGTAGCTGGGATCGATCTCGAGATCGAACTGCGGCAAGACGCGGAACGTGAGGTGAATGTCTCCCGTCGCGTAGAGGCCGTCCGTGAGCACTTGTGTCTGCGTCTCTGCGGCGAACGACACGCGCTTGGTTTTGTCGCTCTGCAGCTCGAGCTCGTAGCCCACGAGGCCGCCGCGCTCGAGCGAGGTGCCGTCGCCGACTTCGCGATCGTCGAACCAGCGACCGCGATAGTGCACCTCGGTGAAGACCTCCCATTTGTTCTTTAGTTTGCCCGAGTAATTGAGCTGATAACCGCTCCCGAGATCGTGCCCGTCGAGGTTGAATCGGCCGAAGTATTCGAAGCGCGCGTGCGTCTCGCGCATGATCCACCACGGCTCGAGCTCGCGGTACTCGACGTCTGCGCGCCACCGCACGTTGTTCGCGCGGCGATCAAAGCCGAGGTCGTTCACGTCGAGCTTTCGGTCGTTGTACTCGCCGCGCAAATCGCCGACGAGGTGTTTACCGCCCTCCTTGTTCAGATTGGCCACGAGCCCGAAGCCGCGGTCGCCAGGCGCGATGAGAGTGCCATCTCGCACTCGACGCGTGGGACCGTCCTGCAATTGAGACATCACCGCTTGTCCCTCAGTCACCCAATCGCCTTTGCTCGAGCGCCACCTCCAATCAATCGCCCCGACGAGAGCGTCATTGAAGCAGCGAGAGAATCGCGAGACGACCGCTCCATTGGGGCACAATTGCGTCGCGCCGCCTGATGCGTCGCTCGGATAACCGCTAGTCGGTTCCACGTGAGTGACAGCGGTAGTCATCAATCCAACGTGCGCGTTGTCTCCCAAATCGCGCTTCAGTCGGAGTACGTCGTACGAGCTCATGGGATCGGCGAGGCGCTTGGTGATGCTGCCGTCCTTTCGGCTCACTTGTACGTCGTTCTCGAGCGTGACGGCCTGCATCGCGCCGAACGTCCAGCGCGGAGCGATCCGCCCCGTCAGCTTGCTCGCGCCGATGATCGTGGCGGGCGCAGGGAGATCGACGAGCTGCTCGGCGGCTGCGGGATCCGTGCGCAGCGTGGGGAGCGGCGCGACGCGTCCGATGCGGCGCGTGTACACGAGCTGAACGGGAGTCTCGAACAGATCGACGCCCTCTAGGAAGAACGGGCGCTTCTCTGGATAGAACGTCTCGTAGGTCGTCAGATTGACGACTAGCGTGTCCGCCTCGACTGTCGCGAAATCTGGATTGAGCGTCAAATCGAGCGCCAGGTCGTGAGTGGGGTGCCACTTCAGATCGACGCCCGCGGAGAAGCCTGGTGTGACGCCGCTCCCTGTCGCGTCGACCGCGGCGTCGCGTCGCGTGAGCTTGCCGAGCACGAACGGGCGAATCTCCACTGGGGCCTTCGCGGTCAATCCGCGCAGACCGTCGAGCCGCCCATAGTGCGACACCTCACCTGCCGCAGCGCGCGGGATGAACGCCCACTCGTCCGTCTCCTGCCTCTCCGAAATGTAGCGCCGCGCTTGGAAGTCCCAGGATTGCAACGGCAGCGTCGCGAACCGAAGCGTGTGGAGCGGGATGCGAATCTCCGCGGTCCACCCGCTCGCGGTGACTTTGGTCTGCGCCTCCCAGTTCTCGTCCCAGTTCTCGCTCGTCTCCGTGTCATTGAAGCGGAGCGTGTCCACTTGCACGCCGGACGCGTTGACCGTGAACTCGAACGCGCTCTTTCCATCTCCCCGCGTACCCAGCGCGACCGACACCCAATCGGACTCCACGAGACGCCCGCGCCGCGTGAGTCGCTCCACTATCTTGGAGTGCGTCTGCTCGCAGTCGAACGCGAAGTAGATTGAGTCGTCGTCGTAGACCACGCGCAGCGTCGTCCTGTCGCTCGGCGCGCTCGCCTCGTTGGGGAACTTCTGCGTG
This sequence comes from Myxococcales bacterium, assembly GCA_025362165.1. GTDB lineage: Bacteria > Myxococcota_A > Polyangia > Polyangiales > Polyangiaceae > JANYHY01. The sequence continues at coordinate 5,603 of JANYHY010000708.1, forward strand.
AAGGCCGTCACCGGCGGCGCGGACACCCACGCCGCGTCCGCGAGGTCCCCGTCGAGCTTCGGCGCGTGCTCCACGCGCGTGGCGTCGAGGTGCGCAAGCGCGACGTCGAGCAGGAACGGGAACATGCCGCCGGACCACTTAGCGCAGTTGCGTTCGAAATAGCACAACTGTTATACAGGGCTGTGTCGCGCTCCGTTGCCTCGCCCAGATGGCTGCTCCTCGTGCACCAAATCCCGCCAAAACCGAGCTATTTCCGCGCGAAGGTCGGCCGTCGGCTGCACAGGCTGGGGGCGGTCGCGATCAAGAACTCGGTCTACGTCCTGCCGATGAGAGACCAGGCTCAGGAGGACCTCCAGTGGGCGGCGAGAGAGATCGCGTCGGAGGGTGGTGACGCGACGCTCTGCGCGGCGAACCTCATCGAGGGCCTGCGCGACGAGCAGGTGGAGGCGCTCTTTCAGTCGGCGCGTCAGGCCGACTACGCGGAGCTCGCGCGAGACGCGCGGGCGTTCTCCAGCAAGCTCCCCAAGAAGCAGAAGCCAACGGGCGAGAGCCGCGCTCGAATCGACGGTGAGGTCGCGCGACTGCGCAAGCGCATGGCGGAGCTCGTGGCGATCGATTTCTTCAGCGCACCAGGTCGTGAGAGCGCAGACGCAGCGATCACGACGCTCGGGCGGCGACTGCCCGAGGCACCCAAGCAGACCGAGGAGAAGGTGGACCCGGCGACGTTGCAGCGGCGAACGTGGGTGACTCGCGCGAACGTGCACGTCGATCGCGTCGCGAGCGCGTGGCTGATTCGGCGCTTCATCGACGACAAGGCGCGCTTCAAGTTCGTCCGCGGCCACGGCTACAAAGCCAAGAACGGCGAGGTCACGTTCGACATGTCCGAGGCGACGTTCACGCACGTGGGCGATCGCTGCACCTTCGAGGTGCTCGTCGATCGGTTCTCCCTGCGAGAACCGGGGCTCTCCGCGATCGCCGAGATCGTGCACGACCTCGACGTGAAGGACGGCAAATACGGCCGCGAGGAGGCGCCGGGCGTCGCGAGCTTCATCGCCGGGCTCGCGCTCGCGCACCGTGACGACATGAAGCGAATCGACGTCGGCGGCCTGATGCTCGACGCGCTCTTCGAGTTCTATCGAAGCAAGAAGGCACGGAGGGGCGAGTGAAATCACCTCGTTGGTTCATCGGATTGGCCATCATCGGATTGGCAAGTAGCGCCGCCGCCGGTCCGGAGACCGTCCTGCGTGAGTTCGCTGGAGGCCAGGTAAAAAAGGGGGTTCGCACGATCGGCATGGGCGGCGACGGCGCGACGACTGGCAACTACGCGCTCGTGTACAAGGACGCCGGTGGAGCGATCTTCGATCAAGGGATCGCCCACTTCATCGACACGGGCAACACGTTCACGTTCAGCGCGGTCGGCTTCACGAGCCCGACGTTCTGGAACGACGCGGCGTTCTACATCATGGCGCTTGGACAGACCGGCAACGGCGTGCACGTGTGGAGCCTGACGGACCCGAGCGCGAAGAAGCCACCCTCCACCGGGAACCTCTCGGACACTTCGGTGTTCATCAAGCTCGCCAAGCCGATCACCGAGACGCTCAGCGTCGGCTTCATGCTCGCCTACGAGCTCTCGCAGGCCACGCTGGTTCCCGACGCGGGCGGCGCACCGATTCAATTCAAGACCTCGTATCTGCCGTCTGGAGGGTTTGGGCTGCATTGGCACCCAAACGACCATTGGCAAGTAGGCGCGCGCGTGATCACCAATCACGACAACGAGACTCGCACGCAAGGCACGACGAGCACCGACGGGTTCTTGCGCTCGTACGAGTATCGCCTCGGCGTCGCCTTCTCACCCATCAAGGGGACTCTGTTCGACATGGGAGTCGCCGCGCTCGACCGCTCGAACACGCTGGAGCATACGGCGAGCTTCGCGGTGCACCCGACCGTCGGGGTCGAGCAGGCGTTGGTGCCCAAGCGCGTGTGGGCGCGCGCGGGGCTCGACGAGACCACGTGGACGACCGGGATGAGCCTCGCGTTCGGCGCGTTCAAGATCGATCTCGCCTACCTCTACAACCTCGCGGAGGCGCGCACCGCAGACGTGTTCGGCAAACGAAATACTAGCCTCATCGGCACGCTGGGCTTCGACTACGAGAAGGCGCTCCGAAGAAGTAGCGGCCCCTCGGTCGAAGGCGCAAAGTAGTTCAATGAGAGCGAGTGGCTTGTTTCTGCTGGTGTTGGGGTGCGGCGGGGACTCTGTCTCGGCTGCGGACGCAGGCGGCGTCGACGCGCTGGGCACCGACTCCTCGAAGGTGGACTCGTCGGCGACCGACAGCGGCGCCGACACGAGCGTCGCAGATGGATCGGTCGTGGACGCGAGCGACGCGTCCATGACGCCGGACGCAGGCGCAGGGACCTACACGGCCTACGCGCTCATCGGCGGATACGATCGCGTCGTCATCTTCAAATCGGATCCGCAGCGCAATGTGTGCTTCGAGCTCCGCCTCGTCTCTCCGCCACAGTCGAGCGGCGGCCTCACGCTGCCTTCCATGTGGGGATTCGAGAGCGCGAAGGTGACTCACGACTCCGCCGCGTGCGTCAAACAATACATGGGCGCCGCGCAGACGTGGCCCGTCGCGAGCCAGGCCGGAGTCACAAGTTGGGCGGGCTACCTCCCCAAGACGCTCGACATCGACGTCACGCTCACCTTCAGCGGACAACCCAATTGGGCTCCCGCAACCGAGCAATTGAAGGCGACTGCATTGGTCGTCAATTGAGGGTGTCGGCACCCGACTCCCCACTAGGGTCCTCCGCACCGGACGTCGCGGATGGCTCGTCGGCGTCATGTCAGTAAGGCACGAACGGTGGGCGGGGCAAGGCGAGGAACTTGGCGAGGGCCGGACGCTTCCACTGGGCCTCCGCGAAATTGCGGACCTTGGGCGGCAGGTCGCCGCCGTTCATGCGCTGCACCGAGACGTGCAAAGAGACGAGGCTGGTCGCGTTTAGCTGCAAGGGTCGCGGGTTCTGCCCGTCGTGTCTTGTTGGACGGAAGATGTGCGCGACGGCGCCGCACCTCATCGACGACGTGATGCCGCGCGCGGTGCCGTTGCGCCAGTGGGTGCTGGTGCCCTCGCGTCGCGCAAGCCCTTGGCGTACGACGGAGCGCTGTGGTTCGCGTTGACGCGTCTGTTCACCAAGGTGGTGTCGCGGTTGTACGGCACACGCAGGCGCGATGAAGAAGCGCAGTCGGTAGTGTAGCAGGCAACCGGGCGCATTGGGCATGCCGGTCAAGGCACGCGATACACCCCATATTCGACGCCCTGCATCGTCATTTTTCCTTGCCCGTTGGTGCAGAGACCCACTCGAAGGACGACCTCTCCTCCGAGTTGGCACGCAGCGTGGTTGAAGTCTTCCTGTGATTGGTACTCGCTTGTCCAGCAGACGACGCCCACGGCGTCCTTCGCGGCTGCAACGACCTCTACGCGCTCGACCGCAGCGGAGAGCTCGCCAACAAACTCGCCTGACGCTCGAGCGAAGCCACGGTTCGCGCTCGCGACTGAGTGGTATCTTGAAGGCGTGTACGAGCGACACCAGGGGGACCTCGTCGCCAGCCGCTTCGTCCTCGAAGAGGTGGCGGGCTCGGGCGGGATGGGCACCGTCTATCGCGCGCGCGACACGCAGGACGATCGAACCGTCGCGCTGAAGCTGCTGCACGACGACACGGACGCCGCCGCGAACGAGCGCTTCGCACGAGAGAGCCGCCTGTTGGCCGAGCTGCACCACCCCGAGATCGTGAGATGGATCGCGCACGGCGTGGACGCTTCGGGGCATCGCTACTTGGCGATGGAGTGGCTCGAGGGCGAGGGCTTGAACCAGCTGCTCAAGCGCGCTCGGCCTTCCATCGACGAGTCGATCTCGCTCGTGCGACGCATCGCCGGCGCGCTCGGGGCCGCGCACCGCATCGGCGTCGTCCATCGCGATTTGAAGCCAAGCAACGTCTTTCTCGTCGGCGGCAGGCTCGATCGACCGAAGCTCCTCGACTTCGGAGTCGCCAAGCCGCGCGGCGGTGATGGCCTGCGCACCGCGACGGGCGCCGTCCTCGGCACGCCGGGCTACATGTCGCCCGAGCAAGCGCGCGGTGAGCGTGACGTCGACGCGCGCAGCGACGTGTTCTCGCTCGGCGTCTTTCTCCATCGCTGCCTCGCGGGCAAGCTGCCGTTCGAAGGTCGCGACGCGTTGGCGCTGCTGATGCGCGTAATCCTCGACGAGCCGCCGCGTCTTCGCGACCTTCGACCCGACGTCCCCGCCGCGCTCGAAGAGCTCGTGCTGAAGATGCTCGCGAAGTCGCCCGAACAGAGGCCCGCCAACGCGCAGGCGGTCGCGGACGCTCTCGAGCTCGAGGGCGGCGTCACGATCGACCTCTCGCCGTCGAGCGCGGCGGAGCCTGCCGCGAGTGCGATCACCACCGGCGAGCAACGACTGCTCTGCGCGGTGTTGATGCGCGTCGTGATGGTGGACGACGACGCTGCGACGATGGACGATCCGAGCGGGAGTCTGCAGAGGTTGCGCAGGCTCGCGGCATCGTTCGGCGGCACGCTCGACGCGCTCGTCGACGGCTCGATCGTCGTGACGTTCGCGAGCGGGCAGTCTCTCTCGGAGCAAGCGGTGCGCGCCGCGCGTTGCGCGCTCGGACTTCGCGAGCTCGTGCCCTACGCCGACGTCGCGCTCGCCGCAGGACGCGCGGATCTCTCGACGGGCTCGCGCGTGGGCGACGTCATCGACCGCGCCGTGCAGCTGCTCGGTCGCGGAGGCGACCGCGCGATCCGCTTGGACGACGTGACCTCTAGCCTGCTCGAAGCGCGGTTCGCGATCGGCGCGGACGAGCGCGGCCTCTTCTTGCGCGGCGAGAGCGGCGCCAGCGCGGTTCGCACGTTGCTCGGCAAACCGACGACGATCGTCGGTCGCGACCGCGAGCTACAGAACCTCGAGTCGATCCTCGACGAGTGCGTCGGCGAGCCGGTCGCGCGCGCGGTCCTGGTCACGGCGCCGGCTGGCTTCGGCAAGTCACGCGTGCGCTACGAGCTGTTGCGGCGAATCGACCGGCGCGATGATCGCATCGACGTGTGGAGCGCGAGCGGCGATCCGCTCAGCGCGGGCGCGCCCTACGCGATGATCTCTCCCGTCATCAAGCGCGCGGCCGGCATCCTCGACGGAGAGCCGCTCGTCGCGCGACGAGATAGGCTGCGCGCGCGCGTGGCGCGGCACGTCGGCGCGAGCGAGGTCCAGCGCGTGGCGGAGTTCCTCGGAGAGCTAGTGGGCGCGCCCTTCGAAGAGGAGAGCCCGCAGCTCCGCAACGCGCGACGCGAGCCGATGGTGATGGGTGATCAGATCCGCCGCGCGTGGGAGGACTTCACGCTCGCCGAGTGCGGAGCTCACCCGGTGCTGTTGGTGCTCGAGGATCTGCACTGGGGAGACTCGCCGTCCGTGCGATTGCTCGACACCACGCTGCGCTTGCTCGCGGACTTCCCGTTCATGGTGCTGGCCCTTGCGCGCCCGGAGATCGAGGATGACTACCCCAAGCTCTGGTCGGAGCGCGGCGTCGTGCACGTCCGCCTCGGCGAGCTCACGCGACGCGCTGCGGAGCGGCTCGTTCGGGAAGCGCTAGGCGCCATCGATGCGCGCGGCGTCGAGCGAATCGTGGAGCGCGCGCAAGGCAACGCGTTCTACCTGGAGGAGCTGATCCGCGCCGCCGCGGAGGGGAAGGTCGAAGCGTTGCCTGGCACGGTGCTCGGCATGGTCCAAGCGCGCTTGGAGGCGCTCGGCCAAGACGAGCGGCGCCTGCTGCGCGGAGCCGCAGTGTTCGGGCACACCTTCCACCGCGGTGGCGTCGTCGCCCTCCTTGGTGGCGAGCCAGGTGTGGACGACATGCTCCGCGATCTCGCCGAGCGCGAGATCGTGAGCGAGCGCACGACGTCCCGCTTCCCTGGCGAGCGCGAGTACACGTTTCGACACGCGCTTGTTCGCGACGCAGCTTACGCGATGCTGATCGACGACGACTGCAAGCTCGGTCATCGACTCGCCGCAGAGTGGTTGGAGAGCGTCGGCGAGACCGCGGCGATGGTGCTCGCCGAGCAGTGGGAGCGCGCCGGCCAGCCCGAGCGCGCGTCGCAGTTCTACCAGCGCGCCGCGCAAGACGCGCTCGAGGCGAACGACTTCGCCGCGGCGATCGAGCGCGCCGATCGCGCGATCGCGCACGCCGCCTCCGCCGAGGAGCGTGGCTCGATGCTCACGCTGCAAGCCTCGGCGCACCGTTGGCGCGGAGAGTTCGAAGCGGCCGAAGAGCGCGGCGCGCTTGCAGCTTCGTGCTTGGCGAAGGGGAGCACCGCGTGGTGTCGCGCGATGAGCGAGGTCGCCATCACGAGCGGCCGACGCGGCAATCGCGACCTGATGCTCCAAACGGCGCGCGACCTGTTGGAGGCCGTCGTCGCGTCGCAGCCGAACAGCGAGCGCATCGTCGCGGCGATCACCGTGGTCAACATCGTCTACTACACGGGCGCCACCGCGCTCGCGATCGAGTTCATGCACCCACTCGAGGAGGCGGCGGAACCGCTCGCTGCGAGCGAGCCTTTTGTCGCCGCTAGGCTCCAACAAATGCGCGTCGCCATCGCGCTCGCCGCCGGCGACCTCTCCACGCGCCGGCGTTGGAGCCTCGCCTCGATCGAGAGCTTCCGCCGCGCCGGCGATCTGCGCATGACGTGCGCGCAGCAGATCAACCTCGGCTACGTCCACATCACCATGGGCCGCAATCAAGAGGCCGTCGATGGCCTGATCGCCGGGCTCGGCGAGGCCGAGCGCCTCGGCCTGGCCAACGTCGCCGCCGTCGCGAAGCACAACCTCGGGCTCGCCTTCCATCGATTGGGACGCCTGGACGAGGCTCGCGCGTTCGAGTCGGCGGCCGTTCGAGAGGCCAACGCGCACGGTGATCGAAGGGTCGAGGCAGGCTCGCGCGCCATCCTCGCATTGATCCACCTCGACGTCGGCGACGTCGAAGCGGCGCAGCGGGAGGTCGAGCACGCCATCGCCATCACCGACGCGCTCCCTCCAGGTCGAGCACACGCGTTGGCGGTGCTTGCGCTGGTGTTGCTGGGTCGCGGCCTTGCAGACGACGCGATGGGGCACGCGCGGCGTGCGCGTGAGCTGCTCGCCGAGCTTGGGCACATCGACGATGGTGAGTCCGTGATCTACTTGGCGCTCGTGGAGGCGCTGCGTGCGACGGGGCAGGCGGTCGCCGCGCGCCAAGCGGCGATCGACGCGCGCGATTGGGTCCACGCGGTCGGCGAGCGCATCGCGGTCGACGAGCGCGAGCCCTTCTTCACCGGCGTGCCGGAGAACGCGCGGATCCTCGCGCTCGCTGCAGCGCTCACATGACGGGCGGGCAGATGTTGTCCGGCGGCTCGAGCAGCACGCACCCGAAGTTCGGTCCGCCGTCGGCGCTCATGCCGGCGATCTGGCAGCACCGCCGCGCGCCCCAGCGAGAGCACCTCCCTATTGCAAGACCGCCGTCATCAGGATTCTGGTCCTGTCGATCCCACGGCTAACGAACGGGCCTCTCGCAAACCACTCTTCAGTGGTCAATCCGGGGGCGTCCCTGGGCCAAGCAACGCGACACCGTGGCTGCGGCGAATCGCGGCTAGCACGAACGCTTCGACGAGGTGACTGAAAACGGGCAACCGGAACAGCCTGCGACCCAGGTCGCACTGGCCGGTGAGCTTCGCGATATGCGGGAGCGTCAGCGCTACAGCAGCGCGGGGCAGGCACGATCCCAGCCACTCAGGCTCCCCGTCGAGCGACCGCGAAGTCGGAGGCGACGTCTTTTTCCAGGGCGCCCTTTCGTTCTTCGGATACTGGCAGCTCTGCGATCCTTCTCAACAGCGTTGCCTCGTCGGCGAGCCCGCGTCGAACGGCACTACGGCAGAAGTGCCGATCCTTTTCACGAGCGGCGACATATTTTGCCGCGAGCATGTCGTGGAGCTCGAGACAGTGCCCCACCGCGCCGTGAGTGTTCTCGTTCGTGACGGGGACGAGGCGCGCCTCCCAGCCGGCGGGCAAGACTGCGGTCGTGGGGCCAACCCCCTGTGCGTAGTAACCGAACTCGTCGTGGAAGAACGACAGTTCACCAATGGCACCGTCGATGAGATCGGCGAGGTCTGGGCGGTGGCGCGGGTAGATGTCGACCTCATCGGAGATGAGCAGCTCCGGCGGCGCATTCGGGAACTGTCCCAAAATAGCCTGGCTCCCGATGACGATGAAGTCGCGCTCGTTGGTGATGGCGCTGGCCGCACGGAGGATGTGCTCGAGGTCGGCTCGCTTCAACGAACGACCGTGTGGCGCAAGATGCGTTGTCGCGTCTTCGGGTCGAGCACAAAGGAGAATGGACTCGCTTGGCGAAGGGCGGTCGCACTTTCGGACTCGTCGGTGAGCAAAGCGAGCAGTTGCTCCAGTGGACCCTCAAGGGCAAGCGCCCATGCCTCGCGATAGGCCGGAGAGATCCGCGACAGGCGCGCGCGCGCTCCCACGCGCAGCTCGGGGTTCGCGCGAAGGCGACGAGCCACTTCGGCGTGGAGCGCGAGGCTCCGCTGGTCTGCGTCGCGATGGTTCCTCACGAGAACTAGCGTAGCACCACCGAGCAATCCTTCGCCGAAGGCGCTCAACGCCTCGAGGCGAACGGCTCTGCGACTACTTGGTAGTCGTCCTCATCGGGGACGTTCAGGGTCAACGCCGCTGCCGCACGTGCCTCACGAAGCGCAGCAGCGATCAGCGTGCTGCCGGCTACGGCGTTTGTCAGAAGCTTCACCGCAACGCGACGATGCAGAAGCGTGTCCATCGCGAGATGGACGGTACCCATACCGCCCGCGCCTAGGATCCTCTCGAGCTGGTACCGTCCCGCGATGAGAGACTCGGCCATGTCTCCGGGCACTGTACACGTGCCGACCTCTGTGCCGTACCTCTTCGTCACCTAGCGCCTGTGTCGACTGGGGATCGACACACGCGGAATGGCTCTTATGTTGCGCGCGCGTTCGCAGTTGCCTCCTAGAGCCGATGGTAGCATTGGGTGAAATGGTCGGGGAAGATTGGCGCTCGCCTCAACCCTATGCACGCGGTGTTCTTGGACGGGCATTATGTGGAGCATTATGTGGAGCATTATGTGGAGCGCGCATGAAAGCTCGAGTTCGTGATCGCGTCCTTGCGCCACGGCGGTTCGAGGCGAGGTCGCGCGTGACGACGAGTGACGTGGCGGCCGTGGTCGAGCAGACGCGCGACAAGATGGTTGCGTACCTGCGTCGTCGCGAGATGCTTGCGGTCGACGACGCGGAGAAAGACCACGAGATGACGCCACTCGCGGTCTCTGCGGTCGCGGGGACGAGGGTCGGGAGCTGAGCTTCTTCGCGCCGAGCTCGCCGCGCGCTTGGTCTAGATTCGGCCGCCGATACCGATGCCGAGCGCAGGTCCGCCGTAGGTCGCGTTCGCACCGGTACAGTTGGCCTGATACACGGGTTGTTCCACATACGTGCACATCGCGCTCTGCTGCTGGACGATCGCGAAGCCGGTGCTACCCGTGATCTCGAGCGTTCCCGGGCCGCCGTCGCCGGAGATGCGGTACCGGACGCCGACGAGGCCGCGATCGGCGCGCGTGATGCCTCCGACGCCGTCGATCTGCAGCGCCCAGCGGGGGTCGAGAGGGATCTGCATCCCGAAGCCGAGCTCTCCTAATTCGAAGCGATCTTGGACCGCGGAGATGCCCATGATCCATCGGAAGTGAACGCCGTCGTGAGCTCCGATGCGTCCGCGCGTGACGAGCATGACCGCGCTGCCGTTGGCCATCGTCGTGGCCGCGCCAGCGCCGAGGCCGGCCTCGATCCACTGGCTGTCCATTCCTGCCATCGCGTAGCCCGTGAGCGCGCCGACGGTAAGAGGGGTCCCCCTATCCTGTTTCCCTGCACCGAAGCCTGCAGGCTCCGCGAACGCGCCGATGAACAGCGGCAGGTCGAAGCGATGGACCACGCTCGCGTCGAACAACGCTCCACCTCCGACGGGGCCGATGTTCAGAAACGCCAAGCCGCTGAGCGAGAGCTCGGTGAGGTTGCCGCGGCGAGGAGGCGCCATGACCGAGACCCGCTTCTCCGGTTGCGGCGGAGGTACGTCTACCGCTCGCGGCGGCGGAGGTGGCGGCGCGACGTTGACCGGCGGTGGTGGCGCGACGTTGACGGGTGCTGGCGTGGTCGCGGCGGACCTCGGCATCGTGTCGAGCGGTCGCGCTTCGTCGCGTACGGAACGCACCCAGAGTCGATCGTCGAGCACGAACACCGAGACGGCGTCGCCTTCCGCCGAGTTGCGATCGATCACCTTTGGGTGCGCGGGGTCGGATAAGTCGAGCGTCACGATCCCGTCGCGACCGCACGCCACGACGAGCCTGTCGCGGAGCCGCGCGAGCGATTTGCCGGTGCATCCGAGCGGGACCACCGAGGTCGCGCCGACGGCTGAAACGCCGAGATCGGTGCCCGTGAGCGAGTACGACGGTGCGTCAGCCGATGGCTGCTGGGCGCGCACCTCTCGTGCGACCAGCGCCGAAGCTATGGCTGCGCACGCAAAAAGAAGGGCTCGACACATGATGACCTGTCTACTTGACGCGCGAGCTTCGACCAATGGTCATTTGGTGAAACGCGCATGATCTACTTGCTGTGGGGGAAGACGTCAAAACACACTTCCGGCCTTACGCTCGTCGACATTGCTTTTGCGTCGGACGGCGTTAGTTGGCAGTCTCGGAACGAGCTCGCAGCGCACTATGTTTGAGTGCGCCCGCGTGCATCGCACGGCGTTTGGGTCATCGATGTTCGTATCCGTGGGGACGTCGAAGCGTTTTTGTTCTTCCGCAAAAGCGGGAACCATCCTGCTGTTAGGGCCTGTAGTGGGGGGAGCGGCCAAGGCTTCATTCGGCTCTCCGGAGGGGCATAGCCATCGCTCGTCTGCACCCAGTCCGAGGACGACCTCGTCACGATTCCCAGTCCACAGTACGACCAGAACTCTAGTGCGAGAGGGCTGCCTCGTTCGGAATCGCTCCGGCGTCATCACGCACGCGATCATCTGCGCGACCCGAATCTCGCCCAACCCTGGGCACGTCTCCAAGATCGTTGCCGCCGGATGACGGTGCGAC
>JANYHY010000713.1 GCA_025362165.1 Myxococcales bacterium
CCTCGGGATCGTAGCTGTCGAAGCGCTCCCGCGGGATCGCCTGCGTCGCTTCCATCGAAGCGGGCGGCTCCTCCACCAACTCGTACCCGAGCTCGCGGAGCATCTCGGACGCGCGCGCGTTCGTCGGGTCGATGACCATGACCTCTTGGAGCGTCTGCGCGGCACCATCGCCGTCGAGCGCGTCCAGCTGCAAAGAGGCGATGTTGATCATCTCGATGGTGGCGTCTTCTTGCCGGTTCGACTCGAGGTAGGCGTCGCGCAGTCCAACGCGGACGTCGATGGATCGCGGGTCGAGCTCTGCGGCGGAGATCAACGTCTCGATGGCTTTGTTGAAGAGACGAACGCGAGAGAAGCTGCGCGCGTCCTCGAGGAGCTGCGCGACTCGACTGACGACGTTCTCGTCGACGTCCTCGACGAGCTCGAACTGACCCTCCTCGATCATCTCGGGCGCGTCACCGAGATCCTCGACATCCGTGCCGTCGTCGCCAGACCGGAGCGAGAACGGCTCTGCCTCGGACGGCACCGCGGTGGGCACGTACTGCGGCTGTTGCTGGGAGGCGTCTGCTTCGGCTTCGACCTCCTCGACGTCTTCTTCGCTCTTCTGCGCGATCGCGGCGTCGTACTCTTGTGCGAGCTGGCGAATGGCCTCGTCTTGTGGCGCCGCCTTCTCGAGGCCGCGCACGACCTCGCCCATCACATCGAGCTTGCCTTGGTCACGCGCGATGCGCGCCATCTCCTTCTGGACCTCGACCCCTTTGCCGGCCTGTCCGATGACGCCGAACGCCTTGGCCAACAAGCCCAGCGTGTCGAGGTCCTTTGGGTTCGCTTGGAAGCAGACCTGCAGCTTCGCCAGCGCCTGCATTCCATCCTGCGGGCCGCCGCGGGCAAGATACAAGTCGGCCGCGAGGCGTGCCTGCGCCGCGTCGGGGCGATGGTGGAGCAGTCGCTCGAGCACTTTCAGCGCGTCGTCTCTTCTGTTCAGGCGTACGAGCAACGAGGCGGCGACACTGAACTCGCTGACCGCCCCGTCTGCGTCGCGCGCGCGCGAGTGAGCCTCGGCGAGGCGGAGGTGCGGCAATGGATTCGTCGGATCGAGCGCGACGATCTTCTTGAAGATCTCGATCGCCTCGCCATCTCGTTGCGCGCGCTGCAAACGGGTCGCGACCTCGTCCAGCGCGGCGAGCGCGTCGCTCACCAAACCAAGCTGCTGATAGAGCTCCGCGAGCTTCGGCGCGATGTGTCCGTAGCGCTCCTCGAGGTGAGGCACGTGCTTGCCGACGATCTCGCGAATCTGTTTGTAGACCGCGATCGCCTTCAGCGCGAAGCCCTGCTGAGCATAGAACTTCCCCACGCGCTCGTAGGTCGCGATGCTCTCGGGATAGGCCTCCATCTTCAATTGGAGGTCCCCGACCTTCAGCAACGTCCGTGCGTCGTTCGGATCGACCTGAAGGATCTTTTGGTACTCGGCAATCGCCTTGTCGTACTTCTTCTTCTCGACGAATTTTTGGGCGGCTGCGAGTACGCTTTCGCGATCAATCGCCACTGAAAACGGCTCTCCAGAAGGTTCGCACGCACGAACCACGTGTGAGGGTTGAGGCCAAAGAAGCTCTCAAGCGAAAGGGTTCAAGGGATCAGGCTTTGTCGGAACACGACGAGTGTCACGACGAGGAGCGCGCACAAGATCAACGCACCAGACAGGATAGCGCCAGAACCGCCCTGTTGCATACTTCCACCCGCGACCTTGCGCGTCTTACTGCCGATGATGTGGTGCAAGGCGATCACACCAAGGACGAGCGTGAGCTTTCCGTGGAGCCAGTGAAGGTGCATGTAGGAGCCCACGTCGGTTGAAATAACAGCGACGCCGAACAGAAACGACACTCCGAACGCTGGCTGCGCGACGATCGAGTAGAGGCGACGCGCCATCGCTCCCACGATCTTGCCCTCCGCCTCGGGCATCTTGCTCGCCCATGCGAGGAGAAATCCGACGCTAGAGATCGCGCCGATCCAGATCAGGTTGGCGAGCACGTGAATCGTGATGAGAAAAAAGGTGAGCACGAGGTTGCTTTCAGCGTAGTCGCGCCGATGACCAGAAGGCCATGTTTCGGCGAGGTTGTGACGAAGGGCGATCGGGCTTACTTTTCGATGCTCCGAATGACGTCCTCCTCTCTCTATCGTGCCCCTTTCGCAGAAAACGGCTCGAACGCCATCGACGCGCAGCTCGCCGAGCGACTTCTCGGCGTCGCGCTCTCGAAGGGAGGCGACTACGCGGACGTGTTCTTCGAGTATCGCGCTGCTGGCAGCCTCGTGTTCGACGAGGGCATCTGCAAGAGCGCCTCGCGCGGCGTGTCCATGGGACTCGGCGTGCGCGTGCAGAAGGGCGACGCGACTGGCTACGCGTACGTCGAGCAGTTCGACTGGGATGCCATGCAAAAGGCAGCAGAGACCGCGGCGCAGATCGCCAACGGCAAGGGCGGCACCTCACCAGTTCATCCAAAAGCCCTGAATTTGCCGCACCGATACGATCTCGATCTCGTCACGCTCGACGCGCCGGGTACGGACAAACGCAAGCTCCTCGAGCGCGCGGCTGCTGCTGCGCACGCGTTCGATCCGCGGATCGTGAAGGTCGAAGCGAGCATCTCCGAGGAGATCCGCGAAGTGCTCGTCGTGACGAGCGACGGCAAGTGGGCGCGCGACTCGCAGCCGCTCGTGCGGTTCGGCGTGCGCGCGGTGTCGGAGCGCGACGGCAAGCGACAAGAGGGAAGCTCCGGCGGCGGCGGACGCACGACGCTCGGCTACTTCGACACGAAGTCACCGGAGTGGCACGCCAAGCAAGCGGCCGAGCAAGCGATCCGCATGCTCGACGCCGAGGAGGCTCCGGCTGGCACGATGGAGGTGGTCCTCGCGCCTGGCGACAGCGGCATCCTGTTGCATGAAGCGGTGGGTCATGGTCTCGAGGCAGACTTCAACCGCAAGGGCACGAGCAACTACGCCGGACAGATCGGCAACGTGGTCGCGAGCGAGCTGTGCACCGTGATCGACGACGCGACGCTCTTGCAGTCGCGCGGGTCGATCAACGTCGACGACGAAGGAAATGAGCCACGATCTTCGGTGCTCATCGAGAAGGGCAAGCTGCGCGGATACATGCACGATCGGTTGAGCGCCAAGCACTACAAGCTCACGCCCAGCGGCAACGGGCGAC
>JANYHY010000754.1 GCA_025362165.1 Myxococcales bacterium
GGCACGAGCTGCTCGGGATCGAGCGCGGGGACGCGCGCGTCTCGTTCGTGCAGTTCGCCCGTGCCTTCGAAGATCTCCTGCCATCTCACGCCGTCAAGCGCGACGACGATTACGGCCTCAACTTCCTCTTTCGGCTTCGGAGCAGGAGGCGCGACGAACACAGCGCGCTGCGCATGCGGCTCGATCTCTCTCGGCATCGCGACCGCGAGCTCCAACGTCGGACGCTTGGTGGGCGGGTGCCTCTGCGGCAGGGCGACTCTCGGCATGTGTACGCAGCTCGTGAACGTCAGCAGGGCTCCGGCCACCGCGAGAGAGGTTCCTCTCATCGAGCGTCCTCGCAGCAGCGCACGCCGACCTGCGGTCCCTCGTAGATCTCACCGTGTCCGAGCGTGCGTGAGCGGCACGTGTTCTTGCCGGGCAGCCACCACGCGCCCTTCATCGAAGAGCGCTGCGGAGCCTCTCCGTGATCGAGCGTGCTCCACTCTTCGACATTGCCGCTCATGTCATGAACGCCAAACGGACTAACGCATTTCGGATAAGCGGTTATCGGCGCGCGCAAGTCGCGTAATCCCGAGTTTGGTTTTCCAAGATCGAGGCGATCGATGTTGCACGCCGTCGCGTCTCGCTTGAAGCCGTACGGGTACGGCCGCATCTGCTCACCCTCGCACGCGAACTGCCACTCGCTCTCGAGGCACAACCTCGAGCCTTTCGCGGCGCAGAGCTTTCCTGCGCTCGTCCACGACTGATGCGCGAGCGGCATCGTGCTACCGGCGGGAGTCATCTCTTCCGCGTCGATGCAGAACCGCCTGTGCTCGCGAGCGGACGCGCACGTCGCGGGCTCGACGTACTCGGCGCATCGATAGTCTTGATACGGCCCTGGTGGATCGATCCATCGTTTGCAGACTTGTTTGGGCTCTGGGCAATACTCGCCTTCGACGAGCACCATCCCGACAGGACACGCGGGCGTCGGAACGACACTCGCGTCCGCCACATCGAGTGCGGACGTTGTTGCGCTTGGTGTTGGGGTCGGAGCGGCGTGTGCGCTCTCGATAGTTGGGCCAACGATTTCAGGAGACGGCGATGCCGGCTCCGAGCTGGTCCCACATGCGCTGACGACCACACCCAAGACTGCGACAAACCCAACTACTGAATGACGCATGAACAATGAACCTCACCTCTATTGTGAATCGCTTTGCACGGATGGGCCAACTTGATGCCGCCTTCGGCGGACATCAACGGCCTTCGGCAAGTAGAGGTGCCGTTGGCACGCCCCAGTTTGGGGTTTCCTTCCGGGCGATGATGCGGTACTCCCCGGACCCTTCGAGGGAGGCAGTGTTGCTCCAACGCGTGTCGTTCGCCGCTATTTCAGGGCTCGTCGTGAGCTGTCACGCCACTGGAGAGATCGCCTCTTCCGCGGAAGCGCCGGTCATTTTCGACAACGCGCAGATCGACGCTTCTGTAGCTCAGCCGCCAGCGGTGATCGCAGTCGCGGTGTCCGAGGCCGCTCCTGAGGCGCAACCGGTTTGTCCTGTTGGCATGTTGCTCGTCGAGGGCGACTACTGCCCAGACGTCGAACAGACGTGTCTCGAGTGGATGGATCCGCCAGGCGCGTATCAACACTTTCGTTGCAAGCGATACAAACAGCCGGCGACGTGCAAGGGTGTGCGCAAGCACGAGCGCTTCTGCATCGACGAGACAGAGCGCACAGAAGACAACAGCGAAGTGCCGCGCAATCACATATCGTGGACGAGCGCGCAGAACCTGTGTCGCAGCAACGGCGCGCGCCTCTGCATGACGAGCGAATGGCAGTTCGCGTGCGAGGGTGAAGAGATGCGCCCCTACCCTTACGGCTGGGAGCGCGACAGCTCCGCGTGCAACGCCGACATCAGCAAAGGCCTGGGCCGCGTCGGCTCGCTCGTCGATCACCGCTCCCCTGCGAGCGCGCACCCCAAGTGCGTGAGCGCGTTCGGAGTGCACGACATGGCTGGAAACGTGGACGAATGGGCCACGGTGGACGGCGCACCCAAAGGCACACGCGAAGTCATGAAGGGCTCCTGGTGGATGCCCGGTCGCAACTCATGCCGCTCTGCTCAAGGCGGACACGGCGCGATGTACGGCGGCACAGAGAGCGGCGCGCGCTGCTGCGCAGACCCACTTCGGTGAGCGCTCAGGGTAGGTAAGACTCGAGTCTCTCCACGTGCCAGAGACAGAGCTGATCGAGGCGTTGCGTATTGTCGAATCGAGCGAACGTCACTCGTGCGGGTGATGGCAAATCGGCAATGCGCAAATCGGTGTTCGCAAACGTGCGAGCGTTGAGCTTCCAGACTTCGATCGACAATGCCAGTGACTCGCGGACGCTCGCGCGCGCAGCGGGATCGACATACGGCAAGAGGTAGGGTGCGCGACCGATCTCCCCGCTTGGGAGCTGGAGCACGAGGCCGCCGTGATCCGAGCCGAGGAGGAAGTCGCGACTGTCCAAGACGTCTTCATCGGGGTCATGGGCGATCGCGAGCTCTGTCCCTGCGATCCGAATCGAGGCTGGAAACAGGGCGCGCACGGCGTTGATCGTGCCGCCGGTCATGCGGTCGTCCTCGCGCAGGACATAGTCGCCCGCGGGGATGGCGGCGACTTGCTCGGCGAGAGACTTGCTGCCTGGGCGCGCCACGTGACCGAGGGCCTCGTAGCCGCCCACAGCGAACAGCCGGCTAATCGCGAGGTCGCGATCGCCGAGGATCATCGCGTCGAGGCTGATCGTGGATTGGTCGCGCGTGTCGTCTCGCAAGAGTGTCGTCCGGACCTGCGCGTGCTGCGTGAGGATCGTGGTGAGCTCGAGCTGAAAGCGGCGGTGGTCGATGACCTTCAGCGTCCGCACGGCGCGCGCGTCCTCCAGGCGGAGCACGAGTCTGCGCTTGGGCTCGTCGATCCACTTTTCAGCGCGCAACGCGCGAGATGACGCTGCGTGATCGCCTTCGGCCCAGAGCACATGTGGATCGCCCGAGGGGAACCACTCGGCGCCCGGTCTGCCAACGATCACGCAGGCCCCGCGCTCGGAGAACGCCAAGGCGAAGCGCGCGTTGTCGGCTCCGCAGACGAACATCACTTCGACGCGAGGATCCACGTGCGCCTTCAGGTACGCCTCTAGGCGCGCGGTCACGTCCGTGAAGTTCACCGAGACGCGGCGGTGCATTGACTCCCACGGATCGACCGAGAGCCAATCGCTCTCTTGCACCGCTTCGGCGCAGAGCCGTAGTCGCTCTCGCGCGGGGATCGCTGCGGGCCCACATTTTAGCCTCAAGTACGCGTCGTGACCTGGTGACAGATAGCCGCCGATCACGTCTCGACCCGCGGCGATCGCCGCCTTGCGCGCGCTCTCCATCATCGCGAG
>JANYHY010000771.1 GCA_025362165.1 Myxococcales bacterium
CCCGTCGTCGCTCCTGCGCACGCAGAGGAAATGCTCGCGTCGAGCGAAGCGCCCGCGGCCTTGAAGCGCGCAGTCGCGCAGTTGCCCGAGCCGTTCGCCACGCTGTACGAGCTGCGCACCTCGGGGCTCTCTTACGAGGAAATTTCGCAGACACTCGGGCTGCCGCTAGGTACCGTGAAGTCTCGGATGCACGAGATGGTCGGGCGACTGAGAGAGGAGATCAAACCGTGGACTGCGAACTAATCCAGATCGATCTAGTGCCTTATCACTTCGGCGCGATCACAGAGGAGGCGCGCGCCCGCGTAGAAGCGCACTTGCTCGGTTGTCCGGCTTGTTTGAGGGACTTTATCGCGCTCAAGCGCTCGATGGAGGCACCAGGTCCAGCAGAGGCTCGGCCCACCGCGATGGCGAAGGCGCGCTTGCGCAAGGCCGTCATGCGAGAGATCGGACACGAAGATCCTGGCGTGAGCTGGGCTTGGTGGGAGCGGCCGCTCGCGGTCGCGTTCGCGGGCGCGGCCATGCTCGCGGCCATCGTGTTGGTCCACGGCGTGGAGAGCGCTCCTGGCGAAGCTCCTCACTCGTTAGAGGCCCCCCAGAGATAAATGCTCGTGCCAAAGGCATGAGCAAATTCAGGTCTTATTTCATCCCGACCGCTAGTCTGCATTGCTCGATGATGGGCCCGGCCGTCTTGCGCGCGCGCTCAGCGCCATCCTTCAGCACGCTCTCGACGTGCGCCAGATCACCCTCGAGCTCTTTGCGTCGTGCCCGCGCGGGATCGAAGTAAGCATGGAAGAGGTCCAGCAATTGGATCTTGTAGTGGCCATAGCCTTTGCCACCTTCGCGGTAGGTGCGATTGATCTCGGCCAGGTCCGTCTCATTGGCAAATAGCGAAAGCAAAGCGTGGATCGAATTCGCGTTTGGGTCCTTCGCGGACTCCATCGGAGTCGAGTCGCTCTTGATGCTCATGACCTTCTTCTTGGTCACTGCGTCGTCTGCGAAGAGATCGATCGTGTTGTCGTAGCTCTTGCTCATCTTCTGGCCGTCCACGCCGGGCACTGACGCGGTTTGGTCCTGCACGCGCGCGGTCGGGAGGCGCAGAATACCCTCGATTTTGCGGGTCTTGGGGTTCTCGTCGCGCTTTGGATCGTAGCCGGGCACGTACGCGAGGTTGAACTTGGTCGCGATGTCGCGCGTCATCTCCACGTGCTGCACTTGGTCCTTGCCGACCGGCACCACGTCCGAGCCATAGAGCAAGATGTCAGCGGCCATCAACACGGGATAAGTGAATAATCCGATATCTGACGATATGCCTTTAGCGACTTTGTCCTTGTAGGAGTGTGCGCGCTCGAGCAAGCCCATCGGCGCGACCGCGGACAGATACCAAAATAGCTCCGTCACCTCGGGGATGTCCGATTGACGAAAGAGCGTTGCCTTCTTTGGGTCCAGGCCAAGCGCCAAGAAGTCGAGCGCCGCGTCGAGCGTGAGGCCGCGCATTCGAGCGCCGTCTCGCACGGTCGTCATCGCGTGGAGATTGGCGATGAAATACAGCGCCTCGCCTTCGTCTTGCAGCTCGATGAACTGCTTGATCGCGCCGAAGTAGTTTCCGAGGTGGAGCTTGCCGGAGGACTGAACGCCCGAGAGGATTCGCATGACGACGGTGATCTTTAGCGGAAATTCAGGCCGCTTCGGAGACAGAGACGATCTCCAGGCTTGGTTTCGGACTGCGCGGGGAACTTGAATTGCGCGCGGGTGTCCGCCACGATCGACCCATGCGCTCAGCGTTTCGCGTGATGCTCGCTGCCTCGGTGGCCCTGCATGTGGGTGCCGCGGTGGTGTTCACGCATCGCCCTGCGCCGAGCGACGCGCTCACGGTTCAGCCGTCCGCGCTCACGGGCGAGACGTTCGATCTCTCGGAGGCCGTGAAGGCCGCGCCCGAAGACCTGCCCGCGCCTACCGCCGACCCGACGAGCGCGACTGAATCGAACCCCGCGCCTGGACTCGCGCCGCACCCAGCACATGCGGCGCCTCTCACGCGCGGAGCCACGGCGTCCGAGCCAGAGGTGTTTGGCGCGCTCGGAGATCGAAGCGCGGTAGATGTCTCGGTCGCCTTCACGCGCGCGTTTCCGCAAGCCGCCAGCGGTGATCCCGAGTGGGCCAGCGTGCCGTTCGGTCCGGCGGGCGAGGCGACAGTCGAGCTCGATCTCGACGAGCAAGGCAAGCTCACCGCGTTCACCAACTCCAAGGCGGCGAGCCCAGCGCTGTTGCGAGGCATTGCGCGGACTCTGACGCTCATCGGCGGGCGCACGTTCACGTCCACCAAGCGCACTGTGGAGCTGCGAGTGATCGCGCGCGTGTCCGCTGACGAAGTGCACGACGGCCTGCACGGCGACGTGTTCGCGATCGGCGGAAGCTACGCCGGTGGCGAGGGCAACGCCTTCTTCGCGCTGACCACGGGTCGCCGCGTCGACATCAGTGTTCGCGCGATCGGCCACTAAAGAGCTGAGCGGAGCTCGATGTCGAGGCCGTCAGACTGCCTCTTCGGGTCGCCTTGAGCGGCGCGCATGTTCGCGTCCGCGAGGCCCATCTCCACGAGCTGTCGCGCGAAGAGCTCGTCATGTTCCAGCGTCAACGGGTGAGTGCGCGGCCGAAGCACCCATCGAGGCGTCGTGGGGAAGCCGACCACAGGCATAGGCGCCTTGTCGTCGAAGCGCTCGGCGACGAAGTAGTTGCGTGTGACGACGATGAACAGCTCGCTCTCTCGTTCGAGCAGCAGCTTCATGCGAAGGTCATCCGTGTCGTTGAGCACGATCGCAGCGAATTTGCGGCTCGCGATCGCCTGCGCGAGATCTTGAGGGAGCGGCTCACCGGCGCGTAGCACGTCGACGAGCGCGTTGATGTGAGGGTGGCGCGCTCGCGTGACGTGACCGCGGCCGAGCATGAGCACGTCGCCGCCACCACCCTCGAGCTCATGGACACGATCAACGACGCGAGCCGAGAAGCGACGTGAGTCCTCGGCGGGCACGGACTCGTTCGGATCCGGAGCGAACGCTCCGACCTGGAGCGCGAACGCTCCGAGCACGACGAGGATCCCTGCGCGCGACGCGTTCGCCTCTAGCTTCGATGCGAGCACGCACGCAGCGGGGGCAGCGAACGCGGTCCAGAACACGAGCACGTTGGGCCACCCCCCAACGTGCATGCGACTCGTCGCAGACGCCACGAAGCCCGCGGCCACGAACGCAACGAGCACGAGCCACGGCTCCTCGATCTCGAGCGTCTCACGGCGAAGGCGCGCCCGCGCGATCGACACGAGCGACCCGAGCGAGCCCAACGTGGCGAGCGTCAACAGAGGTGCCTTCGACAGGTCGAGGATGAAGAAGAGCGTGATGTACTTCGCGGCCATTCCATGCGCGCCCGGCAGCTTCACGCAGTAGAACGAGAACCAGCCTTGCGTGGAGATCTGCAGCCACGCGTACACCGGCACGAGCACCACCGCCGCGCCTGCCGCGAACGCGAGCGCGCGCTTGGTTCGTCCGCCGAGCAACAACACGAGCGGCACGAGGACGATGAACGTGGTGGCGGGTTGCTTCACGAAGAACGCGGCGCCAGCGAGAGAGCCCGCGAACGCCGCGCCGATCACGCCCTTCGAGCGCGAGAGCACGACCGCGCTGACCGACAGCATCGCGACCATGAGCGGATCGCTGCGCTCCGTGTCGAACCAGGCGCAGACATAGCCAAAGCAACCGATGAACAGAGCGGGTGCGAGCGCCGCGTAGAAGCGAGAAGCACCTGCATGCTTGGCCAACGCGTACGCGCAGCCTGCCGTGAGCAAGGAGCTCGCGATCGACACGCCGCGCGCGCACGCCGCGGTTGGCGAGAGCAGCGCCACGAGCCAATAATAGCCGGGCGTATAGATGAACGGGATCCAGTCGCTCGAAGGCGCCGTGTAGAGCGGCTTGTGATC
Source organism: Myxococcales bacterium (assembly GCA_025362165.1). Classification (GTDB taxonomy): domain Bacteria; phylum Myxococcota_A; class Polyangia; order Polyangiales; family Polyangiaceae; genus JANYHY01. The sequence continues at coordinate 3,962 of JANYHY010000771.1, forward strand.
GTGGACTCGCTCGATGTGATCGAGCACGCCGCCAGTCATCCACTCGAGCTCGCCGACAAACGAGAATCGCGCTGCGATCACGTACCCTACGAGCACCACCATCGCGCCCATGAAGAGCGCGCAGCAGGCGCGTGCGATCTTGACCGGGTCGGACATGCGCGAACCCAAGCTACCGGATCGGAGCCTAGTGGATCGTGCCAACGGCACGATCACTTCAGGGTTTGTCCTAACGACCCGCAGGGTCGGCTAGGAGTGGATCGTGCCAACAGCACGAACAATTCGGGTTTTGTCCAAGCGACCCACAGGGTCGGCGTGGAGCTGGTATGGCTTCGCGCGTGAAGCGTGGCCTCACCGTGGTCCTCTTGCTCCTCGCGTTCGTCGCGGGCGCGCTCGCGCAGGCGCAGTGGGTGAACGTCGACAGCAAGACGCACGATCAGCTCGCTTACCTCGCGCAGGCACGAATGCTCGCCGAGACTCACTTCGAGGCGCCGACCAACCGAATCGAGATGCCCGCTTTCCCCACTGTGCTGAGCCTCTTCTACGAACCGGGGCTCGACGGCGAAGCGTGGTTCTGGCGCGCGAAGCTTGTGTCGATTGGCGTGGCGCTGCTCTGCGCAATCGCCATGGCGCTCACTCTCCGGCGCATCCTCCAAACAGAGAGCGCGCAGCTAGCCACGATCGCGATCGTGTTCTTCGTCTTCATGTTTCGCGCCGCGTATGTGCAGTCAGAGCCGCTCTACTACCTCTTGTCCTTCTGGGCGTTGCTCGCGATCGACGAGCTGTGGCGCTCTCCGACGTTCCCGAGAGCGGTGTTGGCGGGTGCTCTCCTCGGCGCGGCGTGGCTCGCGAAGGCCTCCATCCTCGTCGCTGGGCTCGTCGTTTTACCCTTATTTCTAGGACGAGAAGCGATCACTTGCGCCGGCAAGCATCTGTTCGTCAAGCTCCTCGGGCGCATCTCCATGGCAGGGACGGCAGCGCTCGCGTTCGCGCTCGTCATCGCGCCCTACGCGAGGAAGACTCACGAGAGCCACCACCGCTGGCTCTACAATCTCGCGACCGTGCACGTGATGTGGTGCGACTCCTGGGAAGACTTCGTCGATCGTATGCAGCGGCTCGGGCCCGTGGACGACTGGTCCAAGCTCGCCGATCAGAGCCAGGTCCCAACCATGTCGAATTACCTCGCGTCACACTCTGTCGGACAGATCGCCTGGCGCACGCTCTCGGGCTCCGCGCTGGTCGTCGGCAACCTCCTCATGTCTCCGTTCGGGCTGTTCGTCGCCGCGATGGTGATCGTGGTCTTGATGCTCTGGCGCGCCAAGGTCCTCTCGCGAATGCCGTGGCGCGATCCGATGTCGGGCGTGTGGTTCGTCGTGTACTTTGTCGCGCACGGCGCGCTCCAAGGCTTCTACGGACCGATTGGCGCAGGAGCGCGCTTCTCGGTGGCGCTCGCGATCCCTGCGTTCGTGTTCTTGGTCCGCGCGCTGGACCGGCACGCGTCAGAGTCGGTGTGGCCCAGCGCTCGCCGTCTGCTCACGCGCGCGACGTGGGCTCTGTTGTTCACGGCGGTCCCCATCGCCGCGGTCACGCTCTACTGCGGAGGCTGAGTCGTGCGAGCGACGCGTTAACGACACCTCCGCGCGAGACTTGAGGAGTCTTTTCATCCTCAAGAGTTGCCGCCGATGTGCCGTTCGCACTCTTAAGCACTCCAAAGGTGGGCTCATGTCGAATGACTCGCACGCTACTCTGAAGTTTCCCAAGGTCCGCCCAATCGGGGCGCCGCCTAGCCAGGCCCCGGATCGCGCCGAACCACCCGCTTCGCGGTCATCAACGCCCGGCGTGGAGCCCGATTTCTACGAAGAAGACATCGTGACGCAGAGAGGGCTGCAGGTCGCCTTCACGACGTCCTCACGTCCGGATCGCGCCATGCTCACAGTCTTGACGGGACTCAACCTAGGCCAAGTATTCACGGTGGACCAAGCGGAGGTATCGATAGGTCGCGGTCGCGATGCCCAGGTGCGCATCGAGGATGTCGGCATCAGCCGCAAGCACGCGCGCATCCTGCACAGGGATGGCGAGTACATCCTCCACGATCTCGACTCGTCCAATGGCATCTTCGTCAATGGGCGTCGAGTCGAGAGCGTGCA
>JANYHY010000816.1 GCA_025362165.1 Myxococcales bacterium
TTCAAATCGCGGTGGATCACGCCCGTCGAGTGCGCCGCGGTGAGCCCCTTGCAAGCCTCACCGATGATCTTGCGAAAGTCCTCGAGCGGGAGCGTTCCGTCGCGTGAGAGACGCTGATCCAGGTCTTCGCCCTTCAAGAGCTCCATCGCGAGGTATGGCCGGCCCGACTGGTCCTTGCCGTAGTCGATGATGTTCACGATGTGCGGGCTCTGGATCGCAGCGGCGGCCTTCGCCTCTTGATCGAAGCGCTTGAGCGCGGGCTCGTTCTGGGCGTTCGCAGCGGGGTCCACGAATTTGACGGCGACGTCGACGTTGAGCGTGAGGTGTCGCGCGGCCCACACTGCCCCCATGCCGCCGGTGCCCAAGATCGAGACGAGGCGGAACCTCCCTGCGACGACTTGCCCGGCAGCGCGCTCCATGAGGCCCCGAGCAAACCACAATCGGACGCTAGTGCATCGATTCTTTTGAAATGGCTACAGATCGACGCCTTTGCGATCGATGACATCGAGCAGACCGTCGAACGCGTCGCGCATCGCCCACGCTTGGTCGGCGCTGGTGGTCTTGGCGCGAGCCTTCTTGCGACCGTCCTCGAGGGCTCTCTGCGGCCCTCTGCACGAGCTCGGCAGACGCTTCTCGATCTCTTTCGCCGCGTCGTCATACGTCACGAAACACCCGAGAAAATCGCCTCCGTTGTATGCAGGTGCGCCGACGTCGATCGCGTCGTCGATCCGTTTTTGGACCATCTTGAGATCGGTCGTCGAGCAACCGTCGAGCAGCTTCACGTCGTGCACCGGAACGTCGCGGTTGGGTGGAGGAAGGTTTGGCGCCATGGCACCTGGGTCGTCGCCACCACTCGCGACCGAGTCGTCGTTGGGGTCGTCATACGCGCCACCCCTCGTATAGGAAGACGGCGCCGACGCACCACGCAGCGCAAACACCATCAGCGCCGCGCCGCCGATCATGAACATGAACAGCAGCCCAAACGCCAAACCCGCCCAGACGAGTGGGTGCACGCCGCTCGACTGCGGGGGGTAATAAGGCTGCTGGTATTGTGGCGGCGGATACGGCGGATATCCCATCGGCAGTGGCTGCTGAGGCGGCTGCTGAGGCGGGTACTGCGGTGGCCGGTAACCGTAAGGGGGTTGCTGCATCGCTCTGCCTTTAAAGGTCAACCCCAACGACCCAATCGTCAAGGCGCTCCACGACGATTGTCCTACGCCCAGCCGCCACATCGCTTCCCGCTATGTTTTTGGCGGTCGTACGTTGTAGAGAGCGGGTTGCCGTGGGCGCGTCTCCATAGTAGCTACCGCGCGCGCCACTCGGACTCATCCATGCTCGTCGAAGCCAAAAACCTCCCCCATCACGTCGGCATCATCATGGACGGAAACGGACGCTGGGCGCAGCTGCGCGGCTCTGCGCGCGTGCTCGGCCACCGCGAAGGCAGCAAGGCTGTGCGCCGGACCGTCCGCGCGGCGCGGCGACTCGGGCTGCGCGCGCTCACGCTGTATGCGTTCAGCGAGCAGAACTGGGCCCGACCCGGCGACGAGGTCGACGCGCTCATGGAGCTGCTGCGCGAGTTCCTGACGACCGAGCGCGACGAGATCTTGGACAACGGGATCCGCCTCTCGGCCATCGGCAACCTCGGTCGATTGCCGCACCTCGTCCGCGCGGTGCTCGATCCGCTGCGCCGCGAGAGCGAAGACAACGATCAGATGACGCTCACGCTCGCGCTCTCTTATGGAGGTCGCGAAGAGATCGCCACCGCCGCGCGCGAGCTCGCGCGTCAAGTTGCCGCGGGCAAGATTCGCCCCGATGACGTGACCGAGAAGGCGCTCGGCGATCTCATGCCGAGCCTCGCGGTGGGCGATCCGGATCTCGTCATCCGCACGGGCGGAGAGCGGCGCATCTCCAACTTCTTGTTGTACGGACTCGCGTACGCAGAGCTCCACTTCGCGGACGTGCTCTGGCCGGACTTCGGCGCCGAGCAGCTCCACGACGCGATCGCCAGCTACCAGCAGCGCGAGCGGCGATTCGGCCACGTCGGCAAAGGGGTTCAGCCGAAGACGGAAGGCGCGAGCGTCACGCGCATCGCCATCTAGGAGCGGGGTGTTTTTGGCCGATACCTTCGCGATCCCTTCGTCGGGAATCGTCGCCGTACAGGAGTACGACTCCTCATCCGCTCCTTGGGCTCGCTCGGTCTCGACCAAAACCACCGCGCTCCTAGTGCCGCCTGGGACGTGTCTTGCTAGTCGTCGTCGATGAGCCCGAAGAAGCCTCCTAGCAATTTGGCGGTGCGCTTGGCCACTGCGGCAGTGGTTGCGCCGCTGATCTTGTTGCTCTTGTACAAGGGACCTGCGTGGGGCTTCTATCTCCTCGCGCTCCCTGCGTCGCTCATCGGCGCGAGCGAGCTGTTCGCGATGACGCACGCAGGTGATCGCGCGTCGCAGGCGATCGGAGTCGCTCTGACAGCCGCCGTGAGCTCGTCGCTCTACTTCCTCGGCGGGGATCCGCGTGTTCCGATGACCGTGATCGGTGCCGTCGCGGTGATCGGTCCGCTCCTGACGCTCGTGCGCCTCGGCGCGATCGAGACAGCGGCGCTACGCGCGATGACGATTGGCCTCGGTCCCTTGTTCATCGGAGTGCCGATGACGCTCTTGGCGATCTTGCGTCGCGACGTGCCCAACGATGACGGC
>JANYHY010000827.1 GCA_025362165.1 Myxococcales bacterium
GGCACGACCGACGGCTTCATCGCGGCGAGCGTGAGATCCGCAGGATCGCCGTCGCGCGTGACCTCCGAGATCTTCGCGCTGCCCTGAGGGACGACCCCGAGGTAGCGCAAGCTCTCCTCTGCGACGCGACGAAACACTGGGCCCGCGAGGTCTCCGCCGTAGTGACCGATCATCGGCTCGTCGAGCACGACGGCGATCACGAGACGTGGTTTGTCGGCGGGCACGAACCCGACGAACGATGCCGTGTAGAGATCCGCTGAGTATTTGCCGGTTCCGGGGTCGACCTTCTGCGCAGTAGCGGTCTTGCCGGCGACGCGAAATCCTGGGACCGCGGCCTCCACGCCCGTTCCGCCTTCTTCCGTGACGGCGGTCAACATCTCGCTCATCAGGTGCGCGATGCTCGCCGGCACAGCCTCTCGACGAACGTGCGCCGCGCCTTCGCGAACGATGGTCCCGCGATCGTCGTTCACGCGCTTGACCAACTGCGGCTCGAGCAAGCGACCGCCGTTCGCGATCGCACCCATCGCCATCGCGAGCTGCAGCGTGGTCACGCTGACGCCTTGACCGAACGACGCGTTCGCCGTCTCCACGTCGAACCACGCGCGCCCCTTCGGTCGCAGCACGCCCGAAGCTTCACCTGGCAGCGGCGCGCCCGTCTGCTCGCCGAAGCCGAACTTGCGCAGGCCCGCGTACAGAGCAGGTTCGCCCATGCCGAGGCCGATCTTCAAGGCTCCGATGTTCGAGCTCTTCGCGAGGATCTGCGTCGGCGTGAGCCAGTCGTTGAGGTGCGTGTCGTGGATGGTGACGTTGTTGAGCTGGTAGGTGCCGTGCTCGCAGAAGATCTGCTCGGTGGGCTTGAGCGTGCCCTGCGCGAGCGCGGTCGCGACCGTGAATACCTTCATGACCGAGCCGGGTTCGAAGCGATCGGTGATCGCGCGATCACGACGCGAATCGACCTCGCTCTCGCCATAATCGTTGGGGTTGTACCCAGGGCTCGACGCCATCGCGAGGATCTCGCCCGTTTGCGGATCCAGCACGACGATGGTGGCGCCCTTGGTCTCGTACGTCCCCATCGCGCCGGCGATCTCGCGCTCGGCGACGTGCTGGATCCCGAGATCGATCGTGAGCGTCACGTCGTGGCCTGCGAGGGCTTGCTCGCTCTCGTTGCCGTCCGAGAAGACGAGCCGACCGCTGCGATCGCGCAACCCCTTCACCTCTTCGACGCGACCCTTGAGCTCTTCATCGAGAGAGAGCTCGAGCCCGTCCTTGCCTTGACCGTCTGGAGCGACGAAGCCGATGACCGGACCGAGCAGCTCGCGACCGGGGTAATAGCGGTGACCCTCGCCTTCGATGTTGACGCCGTGGACCGGGCGCGCCTGCCGCTTCGTGTCGCCGAGATCGCGAACCGCGGTAACCTCATCGCCGGTGACCCTGCGCTTGAGCCAGATGAAGCGCCTCTTGGTGAAGAGCTTCTCGCGCGTCTGCGCACGATCGAGCGTGAGCGCTTGAGAGAGCCTCGTCGCGGCGTCCTCGAGCGCGTCGTTCTGCGCGGCCTGCCCGTCGACGCCATGGAGCATCTCGACCACGTCGACGCTGATGCTCGGCACCTCCACGCTCACCGCAAGCGCGGTGCCATTGCGGTCGGTGATCGTGCCGCGCTTGGGCTCGACGTGTAGGCGCCGCTGCCGCTGTTTTTCGGCGGTTTCGCGCCACGCGGTGCCGTCCTCTACCTGCACGCGATACGCGCTCGCGACGACCGCGCCGAGCGCGACGCCCATCACCGCAGAGAGCACTCCCATGCGCATGCGGATGAATTTTGCGCGCTTCGGATCGAGGTTGTTCACGGGTCCTCCGTGACCGCCAAGGTGTGATCCCGATCGGGCACGCTGTTCATCGGAACGATGCGCTCTGGCGGCGCGGGCTCCATGCCGAGCAGCGTGCGCGCAACGATCTCCACGCGCTCCGGCGTCTTGTAGCTCGCGGACTCCACCATGAGCACGCGCTTCACTTCGCGCATGCGAGCCTGCTCTGCGCGCGCACGTCCGAGCTCGTAACCGAGCGAGACGGTCTTGCCGCGCAGCGCGAGGTGCACGACGAAGGCGGCGACGGTCGCGACGGTCGCGAGCGTCCAGAGCGCGACGAACCTGCGCGGTCTCTTCACGAGGCGCTCCCGTCCGGAGCGACGCTCATGTGTCGTCGAACGCTCGACCCTCGTTCGTTCACGGGTCACCTTCGACGCTGTGATCGATCAGTCGCGCGGCGCGGAGCTTGGCGCTGCGCGATCGTCCGTTCGCTGTCTGCTCGTCTGCAGAGGCGCCGAGTGGCTTCTTCCAGAGCGGCGCCCAGGTCTCGCGCACGTGGAACGCGTGCTTGACGAGGCGATCCTCCAGCGAGTGAAAGCTGATGATCGCGCCGACACCGCCAGGCGCGAGCACCTTGGGAAGCGCGGCGAGGAGCGCCTCGAGCTGATCGAGCTCTGCGTTCACGGCGATGCGAATGCCTTGAAACGTGCGGGTCGCGGGGTCGACTCCGCCGTGGCGCACGGGGCCAGTCGCCCGCACGATGGCGCGCCGTAGATCCAAGGTGGTGTGAAGCTCACCGTTGTCGTGGGCGCGCTTGATGCTCCGGGCGATTCGCCGGCTCCTTCGCTCTTCGCCGTATTTGAAGATGACGTTCGCGAGCTCTTCGTCGTCCATGCGTGCGATCATCTCGAGCGCGGTCTCGCCGTCGGTCGTGTTCATGCGCATGTCGATCGGACCTTCGCGGCGAAAGCTCATACCGCGCTCCGCTTCGTCCAGTTGCGGCGAGCTCACGCCGAGATCTGCGCAGACGCCGTCGACCTTGCCGACGCCGTGTGCGAGGAGCGCGCTCTCGAGGTTACCGAACGCGTCGTGGATCAACGTCACGCGGTCACCGAACCGCGCGAGGCGAAGACCCGCGGCCGCAAGCGCGATCGTGTCACGATCGATGCCGATGACGCGCGCGGTGTCGGCTGCATCGAGGATCGCCTCTGCGTGACCACCGCCACCAAGCGTCGCGTCCACGTACGTGCCGCCGTCACGCACCGCGAGCGCGCGCACCGTCTCCTCACGCATCACGGTGGTGTGCTCGAAGCGGTCCAACGTCGTCTCCTCTTCTACTTGCGTCCACGTCCACTCGGGCTCCGAGTCGAGTCCGGGCAGCGCGAGCTGCGAGTCTTCTTCTGCCACCAAGAGGCGCGCGCGTGCGTTGCTCACAGCCCGAGCTCCGCCAAGCGCTTCTGCATCTCGCGCTTCTCTTCATCCGTCGTCTCGAACGCGTCGCGCCACGACTTCTTGTCCCAGAGCTCGGCGAATTTGCCGCTGCCCGCCCAGATCACGTCCTTGCTCAGGTTCGCGTGCTCGCGCAGCGTCGGCGGCACCAGGATGCGTCCCGAGTCGTCCACATCACACTCGACAGCGCCCGAGACATAGATGCGGCGGAGGCGCTGCACGGCTCGGTCGAACGTAGACAGCTTGCTGATGCGCTCTTCGAACGCGACCCACTCGGGCATCGTGTACGCGACGAGGCACGCGTCGAGACCGCTCGTCAGCACGATGCGGCGCTCACCGATCGACGTGAGCACGTCGCGGTACCGCGCCGGAAGGCTCGTACGGCCTTTCGGGTCGATGGTGTGCTCGAACCGACCTCGAAACATCAATCCGCTCGCTCCACTTTTTCG
>JANYHY010000737.1 GCA_025362165.1 Myxococcales bacterium
TATCTCAAGTACGACGAGGTCGATTTCGACGTACCTGTTGGCACGCGCGGCGACACGCTCGATCGCTTCCTCGTGCGGCTCGCGGAGATCCGCCAATCCAAGCGCATCATCGAGCAGTGCCTCGATCGCATGGCAGACGAAGGGCCTGTCAACTGCGACGACCCACGCGTCATGCTCCCGGAAAAAGAAGACGTCTACACGACGATCGAAGGGACCATCCAACACTTCAAGTTGGTGATGGAGGGCGCGAAGGTCCCGAAGGGCGAGTGCTACTCGTATACCGAGGGCGGCAACGGGGAGCTCGGCTTTTACCTCGTGAGCGATGGATCGGGCACTCCGCACCGTGTGCGCATCAGGCCGCCGTGCTTCGCCATCGTGCAGGGGCTCGAGAAGCTCATCACGCACCGCATGCTGAGCGACATCATCCCGACGTTCGGATCACTCAACATGATCGGCGGCGAGTGCGACCACTGATGTGGTGCACGCACCACAACGTTAACTGACGCGAGACGAGAATGCCTACCTTCAAGCTCGACGGTAAAGAGATCCCCTTCCAGCCCGGTGAGACCATCATCACCGCCGCGTACAAGCACGGGACCGACATCCCGCACTACTGCTGGCACCCCGGTCTCTCGATCGCTGCCAACTGCCGCATGTGCCTCGTGGAGATCATGCCCGCGGCCAACCAGCGCGCGGTGATGTTGGATGTCCTCGAATGGGACGCGGAGATCAACGACTACAAGCCGCAGCGCAAACCGAAGCTCCAGCCGTCTTGTCAAATCGCAGCGACCGAAGGCATGGATGTTCGCGGCGACACCAGCGAGCACGTCAGGGACGCGCGCAAGGGTGTCCAAGAGTTCTTGCTCCTCAATCACCCAGTAGATTGCCCGATTTGCGATCAAGCGGGCGAGTGCAAGCTGCAGGACTACTGGCTCGAGCACGGGCAGTATCAGAAGCGCATGCGCGACGAGCCGATCCACAAACCGAAGGCAGAGGTCTTCGGCCCGACGATCGTCTACGACGCCGAGCGCTGCGTGATGTGCACGCGCTGCATCCGTTTCATGGACGAAGTCGCGCACGATCCGGTGCTCGACATGCGCGAGCGCGGCAACCTCAAAGAGGTCATCGTCGCGCAGGGTCGCCAGCTCGAGGGTCACTACACCTTGATGACCGAGCACGTGTGCCCAGTCGGCGCGCTCACCAGCAAGGACTTCCGCTTCAAGGCGCGCGTGTGGTTCCTCCGCGCCGCCAAGAGCGTGTGCCAGGGTTGCGCGACTGGGTGCAACGCGTGGCTCGACTTCGAGCCGCGCTCCAACAAGGCACAGCGATACCGACCGCGCGACAACGAGCAGGTCAACAAGTACTGGATGTGCGACGAGGGAATGCTCACGTACGCCCAGGCGCACGAGGGTCGCGTCTTCGAGGCCAAGAACAAGGGAAAGCAGACGACGGTCGCGAAGGCCCTCGATGCCACGAAGAAGCTCCTCGGCAGCGTGCCGCACGAGTCGATCGCGATCGTCCTCTCCGCGCAGCACTCGCTCGAGGACAACTGGGCGCTCGTCGAGCTCGGCAAGCTGCTCGGCACTAAGAGTGTATTTTACACGAAAGCCGCGGACGGCTACGAGGACAAGATCCTCATCCACAAAGACAAGAACTCGAACTCCGCTGGCGTCGCGCTCGCGTCGCCCGAAGCCAAGCCGTTTTCGGAGCTACAGAACGCGATCGAGTCCGGCTCCATCAAGCACGCGATCTCCCTCGGAGGCATCACGCCAAAGGGCGAGGCCGATCAAGGGGTGCTCGCAAAACTCGAAGCGCTCGTCGTCATCGCGGCGCACGAGAGCGCGCTCACGCAAGCGGCGAAGGTCGTGCTCCCCGCGACGAGCTGGGCCGAGCAGAGCGGCACCTTCGTCAACGCGAAGGGCCACAAACAAGTCACGGACAGAGCGCTCAACCCGCAAGGCTCGAGCGAGCCCGCGCACACCCTCCTCGCGCAGCTTGCTCGCGCGCTGGGCCTCGAGCCGAGTTGGAGCAAGCTCAAGGATCTGCGCTCCAAAGCGGGCCTGGCTGACGCCGCGCCCAGCATCGTTCCCACCACGAGCACGCAGGCGGTTTGACGATGACTTTGTTCCAGCTCGTTTGGGCGATCATCAAGATCGCGATCATGGTCGGCTTCGTGGTCAACACGGCGGCGATCCTCACTTGGTTCGATCGCCGCGGAGGCGCCGCGATTCAAGATCGCATCGGCCCGAACCGCGCGGTCATCAAGATCGGCAAGTACGAGATCCGCCTCGCGGGGCTCCTGCACCCGCTCGCCGACGGCTTGAAGTTCTTCACCAAGGAGTTCTTCATGCCGCCGAAGGCAGACAAGCTCCTGTTTCGCATGGCGCCGATCCTCTCGATGATGCCGGTGCTGGCGCTCGTCGCGGTGATCCCGTTCGGCGACACGCTGTGCACTTCGGACCTTCACCGCTCCATCGACGGCTCTTTCTTCGGCGTGTTTCCGGGCGTTCCACGCTACGGCATGTGCAGCGTCATCCAGGAGCACGACCTCTGGAACGCGGACCACTCGGCGATCGTGCAGCACGTGAGCGCGGTGTTCCCGGTGGACCTCATCGTCGCTCCCCTCAGCGTCGGCGTCCTCTACGTGTTCGCGATGGCGGGGCAGGGGATCGTTGGCGCGGCGCTCGCCGGCTGGTCGAGCGACAACAAGTTCTCGCTGATGGGCGCGCTCCGCGCCGCGAGCCAGATGGTCAGCTACGAGGTGGCGATGGGCCTCTCGCTCATCGGCGCGATGATGATCTACGGCACGGTCCGCCTCGACGAGATGGTGCGTTGGCAGGGCGAGCACACCTGGGGGATCTTCGCGCAACCGCTCGGCTTCATCTTGTTCTACGTGGCCGCGACGGCTGAAAATAAGCGTATTCCGTTCGATCTCCCCGAGGCGGAGAGCGAGCTCGTGAGCGGGTACTTCACCGAGTACAGCGGCATGAGCTTCGGCATGTTCTACTTCGCCGAGTACATGGAGATCATCACGGGGGCGATGCTCACGACGACGATCTTCCTCGGCGGCTACGAGCTGCCGTTCCTGCACCGCGACGGCATCACGGTCGAGTTCGGCGGCACGCAGGTGTGGCACATGATCATGCCGCACATCTGGGTGACCATCTTCCAGGTCGTCGCCTTCTTCACGAAGGTCCTCGCGATGTGCTGGCTGCACGCGATCATCCGGTGGAGCCTCCCGCGCTTCCGCTACGACCAGCTGATGAAGCTTGGTTGGCGCGTGCTGCTCCCGCTCGGGCTCGCGAACGTCGTCGTCACCGGCGTCGTCTACCTCGCGATCGTCCAGGGCGGCGCGAGCGTCTCGGACGCGCTCGACGTCGTCGCCCAAACGACCCAAGCGCTCATCGCCTTCGCGATCACCGCGGGGCTCGCGTGGCTCATCGTAGGCTTCTTCAAGGGCCGAACGAAGACGCCCACCATCATCGGAACAGCGGGAAAATACGCGGCGTCGAGCGGGGGAACTCCAGTCACCCCCATGCAGGCATAAGAGGATCGACATGGGACGAGCTTTCGCCAAGAAGCCTGCGCAGCCAGTCAACGCGAGCCCGGTGGTCTACACGGAGGACTCGTTCGCGACGCGATCGTACCTCCCCGCGATCGCCAGCGGCCTCGCCACCTCGATGAGTCACTTCTTCGAGAACGCCCGCGAGCTGATCAAGGGCAATCGCCCGGATCCGATCACCGAGCCGCTCGAAGACGGCATCACCACGGTCTCCTATCCCGAGCAGAAGCGACCCTACCCAGAGCGCTTCCGCGGCGTGCATCGCCTCACGCAGCGCGAAGACGGCAGCCCCCGCTGCGTCGCGTGTCTCTGCTGCTCCACGGCGTGCCCCGCGCAGTGCATCTTGATCGACGCAGGCGAGTATCCCGAGGGCGACAAGCGCCGCGGCTACGAGCGCTTCCCTGTGCGCTTCGTGATCGACGAGCTGCGCTGCATCTTCTGCGGCTACTGCGTAGAGGCGTGTCCTTGCGACGCGATCCGCATGGACACCGGCGCGCACGCCGCCCCGTACGACTCACGCGAGCAGTTCATCTACGACAAAGAGATGATGCTCTCCTTCGTCAGCCGCGACGGAAAACACGTCACCGAGAACCCGCGCCACGAGCCAGGCGACACAAGCCACCCCGGTCTCTCCCGCGACAAGCACTGATCAGCGCCCCAAGATCAGCGCCCCAAGATCAGCGCCCGATCAGCGATAGGGCGCGGGCCCTGCGATCGGATGTGCCAGCGCCTTGTGCAGCTTGCTGCACGCCTTCTTGTGCACGGGCTTGCGACACTTCTTACAGCGCCGACCATCGCCCTCCATCAAGATTCGATCATTGCACTCTGCACATGATTTGCCGGTGAGCTGCTCGCCTGCGCTCTTTTGCCATCGGGGATCGTCGCGGCCGGCGACAGGCGCCTTGGGAGGTTGACCTCTCATCGCGCGGGCCGCTATCACGACGAGGGCGAACCCCAGCAGCAGCCCGACCATGAACAAGAGCGTACCGCGCGGGGTGGCTCGGTCAACGCGCCTTCCACGCGGCCGCAGCGGCGCGACCGATGAAGAGAGAGACGCCGCGAAGATCGTGCATCGTCTTCACTTCGCCGAGCATGCTGCGCAACATCGGCTCGAACAGCGGGTTGGTGTTGGTGGAGCCGAGCGAGAACACCAGCGCCTCGAGCTCTCCACGCGAGAGCGCTGCCCACGGCGGGTCGAGTCGCGCGACGCATCTCTCCACTTCTCGCGCGAGGGCTTGCTTCTCGGCGTCCGGCATCGCGAACGCGGGCGCGAGCCTCGGGATTTGCTCGTCGCGATAGGATCTGAGCTTGCCAAGGACTCCAGGCTCCAAGAACGTGCTCTCGGGCCAAATGCGCGGCGGCCGCTGCTCTGGACGCACAGGATCCCAGCGGATCGTGCCGAACGCGGCGGACCGAAGGAGCGCGTGACGAAATGGATCGAGCTGACGTGAAGGCCATCGCATCGTGATCGTCATCACCGCGAGGTGCGCGTGCGCGTGTTGCGTTGCCGGCATCGTGCGCACCAACATGAGCGCCTCTTCGCGGTCCCCGCCAAACGGGTCGGGCTGCCTGAGCGTGTAGCTGGCGGACATCGCGCCCTCGACGAGCCACCCCGTGCGCTGATCGAGCGTGGGTTCACGGAAGGCGACGTCGACAGCTCCGCGCGTGGTCAAGAAGGTATCGAGCTGAGCCCGCGCGCCTGCGTGCGCGTTCGTCGCTGAGATGGTCGGCACGCCCAGGTGAAAACGCACGCCGACAGGCACGTCGGACAGGACCCAATAGGCATCGTGCACTGGATCGCCGGGCGCTACGATGACGGGGCGCGGCTGCGGCATTCCTGGGAACGCTTGCGCGAAGCCAACTCGCCAGTCGATGTAGAGAGCGGTCTCCCAATCGTCGGTGGGCCGGAAATTCGGCCACTGCGCGAGGTACGCCTCGCGATGAACCTGACGCATCCACGCGCGTTGAGCGATGCGTTGCTGGTCGGCCTCCCACATCGCGCGGTCGACGAGCGAGTCGCGCATCGCCCAAACGAGGAGGTTCATTGGGGCCTGTTCTCTAGCATGACTGGCGCATGAGCTGCTTACAGTGTAGGTAGCGGCGATGCGCCTCTTCCTTCTCGTCGCTGCGGCCGTTGCCGTTCCGTTCGTCGTGCAGTGCTCTTCGACTCCGACCACCGTCGCGCCCATCCCGGACGCCGGTACGCCGGACACTTCACCGACCTGCGACGTGCACGCGAACGCAGGGACGACGTTCGTGGACTCGACACAAGACTGGGGTCTCGCGCCCATCGTCGGCAATCGCATCGTGTCGGCGGACCTCGACGGTGATGGCTACCCCGATCTCGTCATCCACGCGATCACCTCGAACCTGCGCGAGAAGATCGGCACGGCGCCCAAGCTCGTGAACGTCTTGATGAACAGGCCGCGCGCGAACGGGACAGGGAGACAGTTCGTCGACGCGACAGCGGACAGCGGCTTTTTCCAGGTGCGCGGAGGCTCGGCCACCGAGTATCGCTCAGCGCACCTCGCGTCCTTCGGCGACATCGACAATGACGGCGACCTCGACGCGTTCAGCGGCACGTTCGTCGACCCCACGAAGTCAGGCACCGATCCGGGCGACCGCAGCGAGATCATGATCAACGACGGCAAGGGCAAGTTCACCCTCGCGCCCGTGAGCGATTCGCACCCGCAGCCGACGGAGCTCTGGCCCACCACCGGCGCGTCGATGACGGACATCGATCGAGACGGCAAGATCGATCTTTGGGTGGGCTTTTGGTACCAGGCCTACGGCACGAGCGATCTCGGGACCCAAGCGCAGCTGTACAAAGGCAAAGGCGATGGCACGTTCCAAACAATCACGGTTCCTGCGGGCCTTCAAACCAAGTCTGGCGGGTACGCTCTAGGGTTGAATCATCGCCCTGCCTATGGTGTTACTTCGTGCGACGTGGACGGCGACGGCTCGCCTGAACTCTTGCTGTCGGCCTACGGGCGCCAGTGGAATCTGCTCTACCAGAACGACGGCACTGGCAAGTTCACTGAGGTCGGTCGACCGAGCGGGTTCGCCTCCGACTCGAACGTGAACTACAAAGATAACCAGTTTTTCAGGTGCTATTGCACGGTTCACACGGCCAAGGCCGACTGCCAAGGCGTCGCGCCGCCTGACGTACAGTGCCCCGCGCCCGCGGACTCTTACTGGAACCCGGGCAGCGACGACCAGCCGTGGCGCAACGGCGGCAACACGTTCTCGACCTACTGCGGCGACCTCGACGG
>JANYHY010000288.1 GCA_025362165.1 Myxococcales bacterium
AGCGACAAGAGCCGTACGGAAAGCGACGCACGAATCCTCCCCCCGCGTGATCACGCCCGAGTCATTCGGGAGTGAAGATCTCGTCCCAGAACGCGCGAACATCGTCCATCGTCTGCAGTCGTCGTGCGGGTGGGAGCGCGCTCAACAAGGCTTTTCCATAGCCTTTGGTCGCTACCCGGCGATCGAGCAGCGCGACGACGCCTGCGTCCGTGCGCGAACGAATCAAGCGCCCGAAGCCTTGCTTCAAGGTGATGGCCGCGGACGGTATCGAGTACTTGCCGAACGCGCTCTTGCCCTCGCGCTCGAGCGCTTCGCAGCGCGCCATCACGACGGGATCGGTCGGGACCGCGAACGGGATGCGATCGAGGATCACCATGCGCAGCGCCTCGCCCGGGACGTCGACGCCCTCCCACAAGCTCATCGTCGCGACGAGCACTCCATCACGCGCGGCGCGGAAGCGGGCGAGCAGCTTGTGCTTGGCCTCTGCTCCTTGGACGAACAGGGGGAGCTTCGTCTTCGCCGCAAGGAGACGCGTGTAGAACGCATCCTTCGCGCGGTTGGAGGTGCACAAGACGAGCGCGCCTCCGCCTGAAACCGCCAGCAGCTCCACGATGCGATCGGTGGCGAGCGCGTCGAAGTCCGGATCGCTCGGCTCCGGCAGATCGCGCGCGACATAGAGACCCGCCCGCGACGCGAAGTCGAACGGCGAAGGGATGACGAGCTCGATCGCATCTGTCGGTGCGCCGAGACGATCTCGGAAGAACTCCAGCGGACGAGCGACGCGCGTGGCCTTGCTTAGCGGACTCTCGGACAAAGGCGGAGCCCCCTCCAGCTCCCCCACGTTCTCTTCTCCTCCCCACGACCGTGTTGGGAGGGGCTGGCGCGTCAAAGGAGCCGAGGGCGGAGGCTCGGCGTCGCCCTTCTTGGTCGCGAGCGTCGCGCTGGTGCAGATGACCGCGGGGATGCGCGCGAAGAGCGCCTCGCGAAACACCGGGGCCACGTCGATCGCGCTCGCTCCCAGCGACGCGCTTCGTTCGCGCACGTCGATCCACGCCACGTTGGACGGCTTGCGCTCCGTGTCCTCTGGATCGTAGCGAGTGAGTCCGGCGATGAAGGCTAGGTCTGCTCGCGCCTCGTCTGCTCGGCGTCCGATCTGTCGCGCGCTCTCGTCGGCCTGCCCTCCACCCGCCGCGGCGAGCGTCGCGAGCGCGGAGTCCATCGCGCCTGCAGCGTCCGCGACCTTCACGAGATCCGCGCGCGCGAGCACGCGTCGAATCCCTGGTCGCTCGCCGCGCGCGAGCTCTCCGAAGAAGCGCGACTCGCTCTCCACCAACACATCGAGCACGGCCTCGAGGCCCGCGCCGACCGTCGCCTTGATCCCAAGCGAGCGCCGCGCGTCTCGAGCGAGGCTCGTCAAGCGACCCGACGAAATGCGCGTGCCGAAGAAGTCGCTCGCGATGTCCTCGAGCTTGTGCGCCTCGTCGAAGATGACCGCGTCGTGCGCAGGCACCACGCTCGCGAACTCCCCGCGTTGACCGCGACGCAGCGCCAAATCGGCGCAATACAGGTGGTGGTTCACGATGACGATGTCGGCGCTCGCCGCCGACTCCTTCATCTTGGTGACGAAGCACGACTCGTAGTGAGCGCATGGCGCGCCGATGCGTGTGTCCGATCCGGACTGCACGCCCAGCCAAAGCGGCGAGCCCTCGGGTAGATCGAGCTCGGCGCGATCACCGCTCTCGGTGTCGAGGAGCCAGCGCTCGACCTTCGCGATCATCAAACCGGCGTCGCCGCTCTTCTTGAGCTCCTCGTAGCGTCGACGGCACAGGTAGTTCGATAAGCCCTTCATCAAGGCGCAAGTGAAGGTCACGCCGTGCGCGCCGAGCACCTCGCGCAAGAGCGGTAAGTCCTTGGTGAAGATCTGATCTTGGAGCGTGCGCGTGGCGGTCGAGATGACGACCTTCTTCTTGCTGAGGACCGCCGGCACCAAGTACGCGAGCGTCTTGCCGGTGCCGGTGCCGGCCTCGACGAACAGCGGCCGATCGTGATCGAGCGCGCGCTCCACGGCCTCCGCCATCGCGAGCTGACCGTCGCGCACCTCGTATCCAGCCAGCGCGTGCTCGAGCGGAGAGCCCGGTCCGAGCACGTCACGCGCGGTGATCTTCGGCACGCCACGCGTCTAGCACGATCGCAGCGACCGCGAGGTGTTGGGGCGTGCCAACGGCACCTCCGCTCGCCGAAGGCCGTTGGTGTCCGCCGAAAGCGGCACCAATTGGACTGAGATTGGCGCGGTTTGATACGCTCGACAGGTGAACTCTCCTCCGACCGGCAAGAAGGCTCTCCCGAGCTCGTCGAAACCTGCTCGTCGAGATCGCCCGGCGGTAGAGCTTCAGCTCGCTGTCGGCAAGTCGGGCGTGGGCGTGGAGCTCGCGCGCGAGGCTGAGCTCGGAGCGCTGTCGATCACGGAGCTCGCGGTGAGCCTGCCGCTCGCAAAGTTTCCGATCGACGTGAGCGGCGGCGTTCGGCGCTTCCGGCACACGCGCGGCGTGCTCGAGCGCATGACCTTGGAGCTGTCGCGCGCCAAGCTCGTGCCTTGGCTCGCGTCGTTGTCGCGAGGACTGCTGGGCGATCGAAAGGCGACGGTGTTCGTAGGGACGCGTCGCGCTGGCGCCACCATCGGCTTGTTCGATGACACGACCGGGCGCGCGCTCGCGTTCGAGGTGTGGGCGCTCGGGCTCGATGACGATCTCGTGCTGTCGATCGCCAACGCGCGCGGTCTCTCGCTCCCCCAACCCGCTGCCCTGCTCGCGGCGCGACTCCTCACGTCTGCGCTCGGTGGAGCAGCGGAGCGGCGCGGCTCGTCGTTCGTCATAGAGAAGCTCTCGTCACGTGTCGCGCGCGCGTTGCTCCCAGAGGCGGGCGCGAGGGCTCCAGATGGCTCTGGCATGCGCGCGGCTTCGTTCGTGGGCGCAGCAGATGTGTGCATCATGCACATTTCGCGGCTCGCCGTGCCTGCAGAGGCAAGCGCGGACGCCGTGCGCGCGAGAGAGGCGTGCGAGCTCTTGAAGGACACCGATGACGCGCTCTTCGTGGGCGACTATGACCGCGCGCGACCGCTCGCGATTTGGGCGCTGGAACGCGCTCCGCGTCATCCCGAGGTCTGCATGCGCATCGCGGAGATCGATCGCGTGGTAGGTGGGCGCGCGGAGTCCGCGCTTGGCACTCTCGCGGACGCTGAGTCTCGAGCACACTCGGGCTTCTTGATCGCCGAGCTCGCGATCGAGTCGAGCGACGCCTCTCGCGCAGTCGCGTCGCTGTCGAACTCTGCGGAGAACGAGCCCGCGATTCACCTCGCCGCGGCCGCGTTCGCGCGAGCGTCGGAGCTCGTGCAGGATCATCATGACGCGCTCGCGCTGATGGATCGCGCGATCGCGCGTGCGCCGTCTTCGTCACGACTACGCTTTCTGCGGCTGCAACGTCGGCTCGCGGCGGGGCGGGCAAAGGACGCGCTCGCGGACGCGCAAGAGCTCGAGGCGCTCGCGAAAGGCGCTCACGCCAAGCACGACGTGTGGCGTACGGTGGGCGCGCATTGGCATGCAGCGGGACTCGCCAGCGAGGCGGGGCCGCTGTTCGAGCGCGCTCTCCGCTACATACCCGACGATCTCGACGCGACCGCGGGGCTCGGTGCGACGCTCATCGCAGAGGGCAAGGTCGCGCGCGGCACTGCCCTCTTGGCGCGAGCGATCGCCGCAGCGGAGAAGGACCCCACCGAAGTCTTGCGCTCTCGTTGGGTGCTGTCGCTCGCGCGCGCACTCGCGGAGTCGCTCGATGATAGGCCCGCCGCGATCGCGCGAGCGCGCTCCATTCACACGGACGAGCCTGAAGCGATGGTCGCGCGAGGGCTCGAGGGTCGATGGCGCGCTTCTCTCGGTGACCACGCAGGAGCGCAGATCGCGTACGCGACGCTGCGAGAGCTCGCGGCATCTCGCGTCGAGGGAGATCCATCCGCGCGCGGCCTCGACGTCAAGGCGCTGCTCGTGGAGGCCGCCGAGTTCGAGCGCAAGGTCCGCGGTGATCTCGCATCCACGCAAGCTCACCTCGCGACTGCCTTGCGACTGCGACCGCACGACCGCGATCTCGAAGAGGCGTATCGCGCGAGCTGCGCCGCGCTCGCGCCGCTGCCGTCGCCTGTCGTCAGCGAGAGCTACAAGACCGTGCCGCCCGAGCCGATAGAAGACGAGCAGCGTGCCGAGGAGCTGATCCTCGCGTTGCGGGCCCACCCCGAGGACGACTCCGTCGTGGACGAGCTCTCCACCATCTTGTTCAGGCTAGGTCGGAGTCACGAGCTGTTGGCGCTGTTGGCCGCGCGCGTCGAGGACGCCTCCGATGCGCGAAGGGCGCTCCTCCTACCGATGCAGATCACAGTGCTCGCGCGGCTCGAGAAGGCGGCGCGTGAGCGCGGTCATGATCACGAAGCGCAGCTGTTCCGCGACGCCCTCGCCGCTCTCGGCGGCGTCATCTCGATGTGAGCTACGCCGTCCTGAGCGCTTCGCGCACGTCTGCGAGCGCGCCGTCCACGGCTGGCTCATCGAGTCCGCACGCGCTCGCGAGCTTCGACAACATCCCGCGCTCTACCGAGCTCACGTCTTCGCTCGTCTGCGCGATGAGCGCCGCGATGCGGAGCACCTCGATCGCGTGGTCCTTGCGCTTGCCCGCTTGCGCACCGATCGCCGCACACCGCTTGTCTGCGCCGTCCTCTGCGACTTGATCCGCGAGATCTGCCACGAGGTCGCGCACCTGCGTCTCGCCGACGACTCCGCCGCACGCTTCGACGACGAGCGCCTCGAACGTCTTGCGCTCCGCAGCGTCGATCACGCCGTCCGCCGAAGCGACGAGGTACGCGGCCTCCACGATGCACTCGAAGAGCGCCACTGCGTTCGGATCGAAGCCAGTCGGCACGGTGGAGTCATCATCCGGGCGCGCGCCGTACGACGCGGCCGCGAGCGAGAGGATGCTCACGGCTCTTGCCTCGCCGGGGTGCATGCTCTTGGTAGAGCGCGCGACCTTCGCCAGCAGGTGAATCTTCTTCTCGTCTTGCTCCATGGCGGCTCTGGAAACGTACACTAGTGTGGTGAGTCAGAGATAGGCCGACAATTCGACCAGGACCCACTCCAACTGCGTCCCC
>JANYHY010000779.1 GCA_025362165.1 Myxococcales bacterium
GGCCGCTTGGCCGCGGTCGAATGGCGCGCTCGCTGTCGGGGTCGCCGTGGTGTTGCCACCGCCAGCGCCTGGGCACGGGGCACCAGCACCTTCGGCCATCTGGCAGTTGAAGTCACCTGCGGGGCAGTGGCATCGACCACCACCAGCGGGCGTCGTCGTGGTCGTCGTGGTGTTGTTCGTCGTCGTGGTGTTGTTCGTCGTGGTGGTGTTGTTGTTGGTCCCGGTCGGAACCCTGTTGGTGTTGTTCGACACGCCTACGTTCGGAGGCTTCGCGCCGCCCGTGCCAGGAGCCGTCGCGGTCGTCGCTGTGTCGTTCGTCGCGACTGTCGCGCTCGGCGTAGCGGTGCTCGCCGTCGTGTCCGTCGGGGCGGCAGTGTTGGCTGCGGTCGCGCTCGGGAGCGGCGCGATGTTGTCCGGCTTCTTCAGCACGACGAGCGCTGCGACGACGATGATGCCGAGCACAGCGAAGCCGCCGATGATTCCGATGATGAGGCCCGCGCTGCTCTTGCCCTGCTGCGCTTGGCCACCCTGCATCTCCGGCATGTCGGACGGAGGAGGTGCGAGAACCGGTGCCGCGAGCGCAGCGCTGAACGCACCGCCCCCGCTGAGGTTCATGATGTCGTCGACCTTGCTCGACTTCTGTCCTGTGTCCTTGGCCATCGACTGACCAAGCGCACGAATGTCGATGAGACCAGAGCCGTCGCCTTGCGCGGTCGTCTTGGGCTCGTCTTTGGGCGCGGACTGAGTGAGCGCGTTGAGCGAGAAGAGCACGCTGTTCTCGTTGCGCTCGCCTGTCTTTACACCGCCGCCGGGCGCCATGTGCGGGTTCGCCGCGGCGCTCGTCATCACGTCCTCTTCACCACCTGCCGCTGCGGCCGCGCCGAAGAGGTCCGCGCCTCCACCTCCACGACCGCCCGCCCGACGCGCTGCTGCAGGCGCCGCGACGGGAGAGGGATCACCACCCCCAAAGAGCGGTGAGCCACCATTCGACGAACCGACGCTGCCGCCGCCGCCGAACAAAGAGCTGAAGCCTGGCTGCTGCGCGGCTGCCGCGGGAGAGTTCCCAATCGCGGTCGCGTCTTGATCGGAGTGATCATGCGCCACTTGCTCGTGGGCGGAAGGACTGCCGAGCGCGGCCATGAGATCGCTGATCTCGCGAACGGGCAGCCAATCGCCCATGCCTTCCTTCCAGCAGAACGTCTCGTCAGTGACGATGTGGGATCGATAGGACCCGACGATCTCGGCGGTCGTCATGGTGCGTTGATCGCCGTCTGCGACGTTCACGGTCCACGAGTCACCAGCGTTGGACGCGTAGTCGTAGACTCCCGCGCCTGCCGCGGGCGCAGCCTGCTGAGCGTTCGCGTCGTAGGCTTGCGTGGCGCCTTCGGTCTCGCTCCCGTTGATGACGATCGTCGCGCCGCACTTCTTGCAACGGATCTTGACGATCTTCCCGAGGACCTTCTCGTCCGCGATCGTGTACTTGGCCTGGCAAGATTGGCAGGAAATTTTCATCGCGGGGTCAATCCTCCGAAGGAGCGCGCAGTGTGGCTTGTCACACCAGCGCTCAATCTCGTCTTTGTATTCAGGGGTGAGCGTACGTTGTTCTTGGCGAGATCGGGCAAAGTATAGCCAAGCCCATCGATCGCGAGCAAGTGAGCCGTGTCTGCATGCTTGGACGATCGCAGAGGCGCAGGTGTTGGCGAAATCATCGGCCTGGTCATCGGCTAGTTGAGCAGCACGAGCGCAGTGCCGTCTTTCCCGCAGAAAGTTGCCTCCGCGCCGAATCGCCCGCCGCACGTCGGACAGATTTTGCCCTTGGTCTTTGCGACCGGCGCCGGCACAGCGGTGGGCAGCATGGCGTGCGGCACTAGCTCGTCTCCGTCGTTCGGGCACACTTTCGTGCCGGGATCGTAGCCTCGACGGCATGTGGGGCACACGTTCCCCGACGGTCCGGGGCTCAAGGACGAGCTGCTTACGGGCACGAGGCGGTTGCCATCATGAGGACAGAACCCGCCAAGCAGAGTGAACTCGCGCCTGCAAGATGGGCAAACACTGCCCTGCCCCGCGGGAGGCGCGACGCTATCGGCCTTCACCTTCTCGGCGTGCTCTCCGGCCTTTCGCTTGCTCTCCTCGTGTGCGGCGAGCTGCGCTTCGTGCTCCACCGTGCGCGCGCGCTTTCGATCGTCGACCTCGCGCAAGCGCTCTTCGTGTCGCTCTTCGGCTTCCTTTGCGAGCAGCGTCGCGCGCTGGTTGCGCCGCCAACCGAACAACGCGACGACGCCGAGCACCGCCGCGAACCCAACGATGATCGCGATGAAGATCGCCTTGCGTTGCTTTCCGCCGTCGTCGCCGTGCGCCTCTCCACCGCCGATGGAGCCCGAAGCGATCGAGACGGTCGACGCGCTGTCACTCTCTCCCGAAGCGTTCAGGCCGGACTGCGCGAGCAGAGAGTCGTAGTGCGACGCGCTCGTCACCTCCACGGTGACCTTCGTGGTCTTGCCGGCGGCGGTGATGGTGAGGTCCACGCTCCCCTCGGGCGCGTCCGCGCTCACTGTGACCGTACCCGAAGGATCTACGGCGACGCCCTTGCTCCCGTCCGGCGCGCTCCATGTCGTGGAGGTCCGCGTCGCGCAACCTTTGCTGTCAGTGACGACGACACGAAACCCGAACGACTCTCCTTGCCGCATGATCTTGCGAGAAGGACGCACTTCGAGCTGCGCGGGCTCTCCTGGGGAGCTGCACTGTTTCGTCGGTGGCGTCGGTGTCGGCGTTGGCGTTGGCGTTGGAGTCGGCGTGGGCGTCGGCGCTGGTATCGGCGTGTCGGATTGAACGAGATCGAACGTTCGCGTTCGCGTGACATCGGCGATGCAGTTGTTCGCCGCGTTCACGGTGCCGATCTCGTAGCGACCGGTCTCCGTCAACTGGATGTGCGTGTCGCTCGTCGCTTGCACGAGCGTGTTGATCGCGGCGTAGCGCGGATCGTTTCGCGGCGTCGTGCAGCGCGTTCGCCACGTGCGCGCCGAGGGATCGTGAGAGTGCGACTCGCGCGCGAGCGTAGGCATCGGGTCGTAGCAGTCGCGCGTGTTGTAGGTGCGGCCGCCCCCGACGATCGAGAGCTCGTCCCCCTCGAGGTGAATCGTGACGCTCTCTCCGCCACCCATCGAGCCGCTGATCGGCGCCGGACCGCCGCACGTGTTGGGCGACCAGTTCTTGACCGTGAAGTCCTCGCGCAGCGCGCTCTGCTTCCACTTGCCATCGAGCACATCCGCGCGCGCGACCCCTTCCGTGGCCAACACCAGAAGGACGAGCCCCAGCAGAAGGGAGCACAAACGAGCGAGCTTCGCAGCGTTCATCAGGACCGGGGAACGTACCAGATTGTCGCAAAGCGCGCGTGCATCGTGGTACGGTGCCGCACGCTCGAACGGAGTGAGAGTACGGACCGCGACTTGAACAGCCGCGCGTTTGGGAGGACTGGGATGAGATCGTCTTTCTTGCGTAACGCTTGGCGAACTGCGCTTGGGTTGGGGGTCGCGACGACCGTGCTCGCCGCGAGTGACGTGCGCGCCGAAGACGCCGTGCTCGACAACGGAGCCGGCTTCGACACGCACTTGTTCCGGCCCGCGATGGACTCGAAGGGGTTCTACGCCACCAACGGCTCCGACATCCTCGGTCACCTCGACTGGAGCATCGGCCTCGTCATCGACTACGGCCGCTCGATCATGCGCCTCGACAACAACCAGGCGCAGGGTCGATCGAACATGATGATCGCGCACTCCTTCCAAGGGACCGCGCAGGCCAACCTCGGCCTCTTCAATCACCTCGTCGTCGGGCTCGACCTGCCGGTGAACCTGATGAACGGCGACGGTCAGGCGGACACGACAGACCCGAACAACCCCAAGCGGTCCGTGCCGGGTTGGACCGCAAAAGGCCTCGACTCGCAGACCATCGGCTTCATCGGCGGTCACGTGAAGTGGCGCATTCTCCGCGTGGAGAAGG
Source organism: Myxococcales bacterium (assembly GCA_025362165.1). Lineage (GTDB taxonomy): Bacteria > Myxococcota_A > Polyangia > Polyangiales > Polyangiaceae > JANYHY01. The sequence goes on from JANYHY010000779.1 coordinate 3,997, forward strand.
GCGTCGGCCTCTCGCTCGCGGTCCAAGGTGGCGCTCCTGTCTCTGATGCTCCGAAGAGCGGCGGCGCCGAGCCGGGCTTCTTCGTGTGGCCGATGCTCATCGCAGACAAGCACTTCGGCGCGACGGGTCGCTTCAAGGTCGGCGTCAACGCAGGCTTCCGCGCGCACGCGCAGAGCACGACGGTGTTCACCACTGGGTTGGCCGACGGCAACAAGTTCGGCGATGGGCAGCTGCTCACGTACGGCCTTGGTCTCTCGTTCCGCGCCACAGAGGTGCTCGATCTCGTCGCTGACACTTACGGCACGTTCCAAGTGACGGGCTCGTCGGACGGCGCGCTCAAGCCCTCTAACGAGGTGACGGGCGGCATCAAGCTCTTCGTCGAGCGCAACAGCTACCTGATGCTCGGCGGCGGCACGCGCTACACGAGCGGCTACCAAACAGCCGATGGACGCGCTTTCATCGGCTTCATCTTCGAGCCCTCGATCGGCGACCGCGACGGCGACGGCTACAAAGACGACGTCGATCAGTGCCCCGATCAACCGGAGGACTTCGACGGCTACAAGGACGAGGACGGCTGCCCCGATCCGGACAACGACAACGACGGCATCTTGGACGTCGATGATCGCTGCGTGAACGAGGCCGAAGATCGCGACGGCGACAAGGACGAAGACGGCTGCCCCGAAGGCAACGACGGCGATCGCGACGGCGACGGCATCCTCGACTCGGTCGACAAGTGCCCCGACGTTCCCGAGGATCGCGACGGCTTCCAAGACTCGGACGGCTGCCCCGATCCGGACAACGACATGGACGGCATCCTCGACAAGGTCGATCAGTGCCCCAACGATCCCGAAGACAAAGACGGCTTCGAGGACACGGACGGCTGCCCCGATCATGACAACGACAAAGACGGCATCGTCGACGTGAAGGACAGGTGCCCCGGCACTGACGCGGAGCTCGCGCAGGGCAAAGACACCAAAGAGACCTACAACGGGTTCGAGGACGACGACGGCTGCCCCGACAAGGGGAGCGTGCTCATCCAAGACAACAACATCATCATCCTCGACAAAATCAAGTTCAAGACGGCGAGCGCGGAGATCCTGCCCGAGTCGCACTCGATCCTCGACGCGGTGTCGACCACGCTCATCCACCACCCCGAGTTCACGCTCATCGAAGTCGCGGGACACGCGGACGAGCGCGCTCCGGACGAGTACAACCTCAAGCTCACGCAAGACCGCGTGAACTCCGTCATGGCGGCGCTCAT
>JANYHY010000785.1 GCA_025362165.1 Myxococcales bacterium
CACCGAGCTCACTCCACGTTCAATTACCCGGAGACGACGACTCTGGTGAGCTTGTGGACGGCGAGTTCGGTGGTGGCGTGCGTGAGACATGGGCGACGGCGCGGAGCTCTTCGACGTTGTTCGTCAGATCCGCGGTCGTGATGGCGTTCGCCTCGGCGAACAAAGACACAGCGCGCAACACGTTGTCTAGCTCGCGCACGTTGCCAGGCCAGCGGTGTCGCGCGAGGAGCTCGAGCGAGTCAGCAGCCAGCGACTTTCTGCTCTCGCCGCGCTCGTCGGCGATGCGCTCTAGGAGGTGGTCGCAGAGGCGCGCGAGATCGCCGAGGCGGCTCCGCAGCGCAGGCACCTCTAGAGTGACGCCGCGCAAACGGTAGTAGAGGTCCTCGCGGAACTCGCCGCGCTCGACCATGCCTTTGAGATCCTGGTGCGTCGCGCAGACGATGCGAACGTTTGCCTTGATGCTGACCGTGCCGCCCACGCGCTCGAAGCTGCGCTCTTGGAGCACGCGGAGAAGAGCGACTTGCGTGCGCGGAGTGATGTCGCCGATCTCGTCCAGGAACAGCGTGCCGCCCTCTGCGACCTCGAAGCGACCGCGACGCCGCGCGACGGCTCCCGTGAACGCGCCCTTCTCGTGGCCGAAGAGCTCGCTCAAGAGGAGCGTCTCTACGAGCGCCCCGCAGTTGACGGTGACGAGCGGACCTTGCGCGCGATCACTGGCGCGGTGAATCGCCTCGGCGACGAGCTCCTTGCCGGTGCCGCTCTCGCCGTGGATGAGCACGGTGCTGTCGGCCTTGGCCACGCGACGGATGGCGAGCTTGAGACCGCGAATCGTCGGGTCGTCACCGACCATCTCACGGACGCGTGGCGCGCGCGGAGACCGCTGGGTCCGCGGGCCCTCTTCGTCTTCCGGGTAATTGATCGCGCGGAGCGTGACGGTCTGCAGCAGGTCCGCGAGCTTGGCGATCTCCGCGACTTCACGGCGAGACAAGAACGCAGCGCGAACGTCGCCCGACACCGTCGCCGCGACGATGTCACGGATGATGATGGCTTGCTCCAAGTGAACGCGCGCTTGACCGTGCTCCCCCATGTTCGCGAGGACATGGTGCGCGAGCATGTGCGCCTCGCGCGTGAGCTCTTCCTCACCGCAACCGCGAGCTGCCGTCACGGCTTGGTGCACCAGATCAAGGGTCACGGTGCCAGAGGCGCGCGCCAACGCGAGCTCGAGCAGCGCAACTTCGGCGACAGCCTCTTCGGTGGTCGCGAGCGATCGAGCCTTCGTGAGGCAAGTCTCCGCGCGCGCGAGGTCTCCGTCATCCAGGGCTGCGCGAACTGCGACGCGATAGTCTTCGCTCAAATAACCGTTCTCGATCGCCGATCCGTCAGAGATCGCCTTGGCGACCTCTCGCTGCGCTTGCGCCGAGTTGCCACGTGCGAGCGCGAGGCGAGCCGCCACGACCGCGAACTGCTCCGACACGTTGTTGGGCATGCCGGCCGCGAGCAGCCGGCGGCCGAACGTGATGGCATGATCCGCGTGCTCGTAGAGCCCCAGCTTGCGACGGAGGTCCGCGAGGTTGGCGAGGATGCGCGCAGAAGAGAGCCGATCACCGAGGCGCTGGCGGATCTTCAGCGTGCGCTCGAGTAGCTCGAGCGCCAGGCCGTAGTCGTGGCGCCACATCGCGACGACCGCCAAGTTATCGAGCGCGAAAGCTGCTGCGCGCGCGTCCGTGGAGGACTCACCCTCTTGCAACACCGCCTCGAAGATGGCGCGCGCCTCGTCCACGCGACCTTGCGACAACAGCGCGATACCGCGGTTCACACGCGCGCGAAGCTCCGCGGTGTGATCGCCTTCGGCGGAAGCCAACAGCGCGTCTTCTGCGAAATGCGTCTCCGCCTCTTTCCAACGGGAGCCTGCGAGCATCAGCTTGCCGAGCGTGTTGCGCGCACGAAGCTTCGTGCTTGCCGAGGGCTTGCGGGCGAGGACCGCGCACGCACCTTCACGCGCCGAGACGAAGTCGCCCGTGAGGTAGGCGATCTCGGCGAGCTCGTTGGCGACGAGAGAGCGCGTCTCTTCGTCGGTAGCGCCCTGCTCGCCGTGCTCGAACGCCAGCTTCGCGGTGACGAGATCTCCAAGCGCGACGGATGCGCGCCCGAGGAGCAAGCGGGCCTTTGGATCTTTGGGGGATTGCTGCGCCGCGACCTTCGCCCAGCGACACGCCTCGTCCGCTTCACCTGCGACGAGCGCGCGTTCGCCAGCGGCCATTCGCAGCGCCGGCTGCTGATCGAGCGGAGCGCAGTCGACCGCTCGCGTCCAACGAGTGACGATTTCACGGCGTGCGAAGACGTCAGTAGTCGCGACGAGCGCGCGTCCGAAGCGCTCGTCCGCGAGCCCGTTCGAGCCGATGCCCAGCAGCAGCTCGCTTGACCGCAGAAGCGCGTGAGCGTCTGCTGGGAAAACTTCGCAGAGCGCGTTCGCGACAGTGGTGATCGTCTCCGCCGACGCGCCGTCTGCGAGGCGCTCTCCTTCCAAGCAGTACATCGGAGCGACAGCAAGCCAGCCGCCTTCATCGCGCGCCACGCTCTTGGCTGTGGCATCCACGCCGAGCACGCGGGCGCGACCGATCGGCCACGCGCGCCCAGCTAACGTGAGCGCGACGAGCGCGTGCTTGCCGTTGGTGTCGAGGTCGGCGACAGGAGCGGCTGCCGTAGGATCAATGTTGCGACTCGCGACCCACCAAGCCTCGAGCGACGCCAAATCCCCTTCGATCAGCGTGCGGCGCGCGTCGTCCGCGATCG
>JANYHY010000822.1 GCA_025362165.1 Myxococcales bacterium
GTCCTTGCCGCCAGAGAAGAGGATGACGGGCCGCTCGCGCGTCGCCACCACCTCTCGGAGGATGAAGATGGCCTCGTCTTCGAGCTGCAAAAGATGTTTTCTCATGGGCTGTCGAATCTTCTAGCATAATGATTGAGTGTCTACTAAAAAAGAATAAGTCAGTATGACAAACACGACACGCAGACGGTTGAGAGGTCCTTCATGACTCCGTTCTGCTGGCTTGGCGCCGCCGGCATCGTCGCGATCGAAGGCTCGTACGTGCCCCAGATCGTGCGGCTCTTTCGGCTCAAGCGCGCGGAGGACGTCAGCCACTTCTTCCCCCTCCTCAACGCAAGCGGCCGTGTTCTGGCGCTCCTGTATGCGCTCTCGCACGGCGAGACCGTGTTCGTCGGCGGCTTCTTCGTCGGGATCGTGCTTCGCCTCGTGCTGCTCGGACAGGTGCTTTGGTATCGCACGCGCTCGGCGCACCGACTGGAGGTGCTGACATGAACAGCGAGCTGTTCGTCCTCCTCAGAGACGCGCTCGTCCAACACGGAGACGGTTTGCGTGTGGCGTGCTCGCTCGGCGTGGAGGACATGATCGTCGTTCACGAGATCGCCCGAGCTGCGGCGAGCGTCGGCGGCAGGCCGCGCGTCTTCTTGCTCGACACAGGCAGGTTGCCAGAGGAGTCGCACACGCTGCTCGACGCGGCGAAACAGAAGTACGCGATCGACATCGAGGTCCATCTTCCCGACGCCATCGCGGTGGAGCGTCTGGTGAGACGCCAAGGCGCCAATGGGTTCTACGACTCCGTGCAAGCGCGTCGAGCGTGCTGCGAAGCGCGCAAGCTCGGTCCGCTCGCGCGCGCTCTCGAAGGGGCGACCGCGTGGGTGACAGGTCTGCGCAGGGAGCAGTCTCCAACTCGCTCGGACCTGCCGGTGAGCGAGATCGACGATCGCGGGCTCATCAAGCTCGCCCCGCTCGCGCACTGGACAACCGAACAAGTCTGGGCGTTCGCAAAGGAGCATCAGGTGTTGATCCACGCGCTTCACTCTCGCGGCTACACCTCGATCGGTTGCGCACCATGCACGCGCGCGACCAAACCCGACGAGCCGCTGCGCGCCGGTCGGTGGTGGTGGGAAGCGCCCGAGCACAAGGAATGCGGTCTTCACTCGCGGAGCGTGTCATGAGCTATCCGCTCTTCTTGAAGCTCGATGGCAAGCGTGTGCTCGTCGTTGGAGGCGGGCCAGTGGGTCTCGACAAGGCAGCGAAGCTCGCGAGCGCCGGCGCGGTCGTGCGGCTCATCGATCCCCACGCGCGAACGAGCGAGACGGTGACAGAGGCGAGGGTAGGGGAGTTCGAAGAGAGCGACCTCGACGGCGTATGGCTCGTCATCGCCGCGGCGCCGCCCGAAGTGAATCGACGCGTGCGCACGGCCGCAGACGCGAGACAGTTGTTCACGATCGCGATCGACGACGTCGCGAGCTGCACGGCCTACGGTGCGGCGACGTTCGAGCGTGGCGACGTGACCATCGCGCTGTCTTCGGACGGTCGCGCTCCCGCCTTGGTGTCGCTGATACGAAGCGCGCTCGAGTCACTCATCCCGCACGACGACGCGTCTCGTTGGAGCGCGATCGCCGCTGCTGCCCGAGGCGACTGGCGCGCGCGCGCGGTGCCGATGCAGGCACGCAAGCCAGCGCTGCTCGTCGCGATGAACGCTGTCTACGAAGGAGGTGGGCGATGACATCCAACGGACAAAGAGGACGGGTGATCCTCGTTGGCGCGGGGCCAGGAGCCTCAGACTTGCTCACGCTCCGCGCGGTGCGTGCGTTGGGCCAAGCAGATCTCGTGTTGTACGACGCGCTCGTCGATCCACTGATACTCGATTATGCACCTCACGCGATTAGGCACTATGTCGGCAAGCGCGCGGGCCGACCGAGCATCACTCAAGAGCGCATCCACGCGACCATGATCCGTGCGGCCAAAGCCGGCCGCGTCGTGGTACGACTCAAGTGCGGCGATCCTTTCGTGCTCGGTCGTGGTGGTGAAGAGGCGTTGGCCCTGGAACGGGCAAGAATCAAGGTCGAAATCGTCCCTGGTGTCTCGAGCGCGATCGCCGCGCCAGCCGCAGCAGGCATCCCAGTCACGCACCGTGACCTCTCGCCCGGAGTGCTCGTGCTCTCCGCGGTGCCTTCGAAGCACTACGAGCGCGTGCTCTCTGCGCTGCCGCCGGGGTCCGTCACCGTAGTGCTGCTCATGGCCATTGGCGGGCGCGCGACGATTGCCAACTATCTCGGCGAAGTCGGTTGGCCAAAAGATCTCCCCGCGGCGATCGTGCTCGACGCGACGTTGCCGTCCTCGTTCACTTGGACGGGCACGCTCGGAGGCCTAGCCCAAGCACCGCTCCCGCCGGACCACGCGGAGAGCGCGGGGCTCATCGTCTTGGGTCCCGTCGTCTCGCTCGCGGAGGCGATCTCTCGCGCGACGCAGTCGCGCAACCCCAACAAGGAGAACCAGCCGTGGCCGATGGAACGACAAGCACACTGAGCAACCCAGGTCTGTCGTTCGCGGACTCGCGCGACGTGGACGTGTTCGTCGAGACGCTCGCTCGCTTCGAACGCGGCGAGCTCAGCGCGGATCAGTGGCGCTCGTTTCGACTCGTCAACGGCACTTACGGCCAACGACAAGAGGGCGATCTCTCGATGGTTCGCGCCAAAATCCCGCAGGGCGCGCTCTCCGCCGACCAGCTCGTCGCGGTCGCTGACGTCGCCGACAGGTTCTCGCGCGGGTTCTGCCACATCACGACGCGGCAGAATTTTCAGTTCCACTTCGTGCCGCTCGGCCAAGTAGGCGAGGCGATGCACGCGCTCGCGCGGGCCGGTATCACGACCAAGGAGGCGTGCGGGAATGCCGTTCGAAATGTGACCACGAGCCCCACCGCGGGCGTCGCCGACGACGAGATTTTCGACGTGACGCCGTATGCCTCCGCGCTGACGCGCTTCTTCTTACGCCGCCCGATCGCCAGCTCCTTGCCGCGCAAATTCAAGATCGCGTTCTCGGGCGGTGGTCGCGATCACTCGTTCGCGCTCGTGAACGATCTCGGGTTCGAGGCGCGCACCACGCCAGAGGGGGCGCGCGCGTTTCGCGTGACGGTCGGCGGTGGAACTGCGTTGATGTGCCACGGCGGACGAGAGCTCTTCGCGAGCTTGCCCGCCGTCGAGATCCTGTGCGTCGCAGAGGCGGTGGCGCGAGTGTTTCACGCGCGAGGTGATCGCCAGAACCGAAAGAAGAACCGGCTGAAGTTCTTGATGAAGCAGCTCGGCTGGGACACGTTTCGCGCACTCGTGCTCGAGGCGTACGACCAAGTTCGCGCGGAGGAGACGCCCACGCTCGGTTTCGATCCCGAATCGCCGCCACGGCAAGAATCAGCCCCCGCATCGCGATCGGTCGCGCCGACTACGAGTCAGCTGGACGCGCTCGTCACGTTCGATCGCCCGCGCGGTCCCGGCATCACACCCAAGTTTCTCTCGGTCCTTGGTGATGCGGAGGGTGAGCGTTTCTTGCGGACCAACGTGCGGGGTCAAGCACAGCACGGGTACTCGATCGTCACGGTGGTCGTCCCGCTCGGAGACCTCTCGAGCGGACGTCTTCGCGCTCTCGCCGCGCTGTCGCGAGCGTTCTCGGACGGCACCGTCCGCACGAGCATCGGTCAGAACTTAATCCTGCGATGGGTGCCCAATCAGGAGCTGCGCACGCTCTACTCGCTCTTGAAACGCATCGGTCTGGCCGAGCCGGATCCCGAATCGATCGCAGATGTCGGCAGCTGCCCTGGCGCCGAGAGCTGCAAGCTCGCCGTCACGCAGTCGCGCGGCCTCGCGGACTTGCTCGGCGCGCGCTTCAAGTCGAATCGCTCGCTCGTCGATCGCGCCGCTGGCGTCAGCATTCGCGTGAGCGGCTGCCCCAACGGCTGCGGGTTGCATCACGTCTCGACGCTCGGCTTCCAAGGCGGCCTCCGCAAGATCGATGGGCGCGCGGTGCCGCAGTACCACGTATACGCGGGGGGCGATCTCTCCGGCCCAGACGCGAAGTTCGGGCGCATCATCGGCAAGGTCGTCGCGCGCCGGATCCCCGACGTGGTCGAGCGTCTGGTCGGCCACTACGAGAGCCGCCGCTCGGAAGGCGAATCGATGACGCAGTTCCTCGCACGCGCGCCGGTCGCGGAGCTGCGTAGTGCGATATCGGATCTGGAGAAGCTCGACGCGAACTCGGCCACCGCGGACGACTACGTGGATCTCGGCGAGTCGCACGCGTTCACGCCTGCCACGACAGAGGGCGAGTGCGTCGCGTGAGGCGATTTTGCCGCTGCGCGTTGGCGTTGCCAAACGCAACCGTTAACGCTATCTAGCCCGCGCTTCTGGAGCATCACGGCCAGAGGAGCGAGGCGAGCTGAAGCGCAAGCGTCGACGACCAAGTCCGGACCTTTCCGGGCGCGGCCACGGGCGAAGGCGGCCAACCCCTAGACCGGGTCCCACCGGTCTCAAGCGGCGGGACCCTTTCTCACGATGAGGCCAGCACAATGAAAACAGCATCAAAGAGACTGAGCAGTCTGCTCGTCCTTTTCACGTCAGCGTTACTCACACTCCTTTTTGCCACCACCGCGTTCGCGAGTGAGCCTGCAGGCGGAGGCGAGGAGAGCCTCGTCGTCCCCACGGACAAGTTCGCGACGACCATGTTCATGGGCATCAGCGGTCGCACCCTGTTGATGAGCGGCATCGTCGTGGCCTTGCTCGGCATGGCGTTCGGCATGGCGATCTACACGCAGCTGAAGAACGCTCCAGTTCACAAGTCGATGCTCGAGGTCAGCGAGCTGATCTACGCGACTTGCAAGACCTACCTCTTCACGCAGCTGAAGTTCATCATGCTGCTCGAGCTGTTCATCGGCGGCATCATGGTCGCCTACTTCGGTGTGGCGAAGCACTACTTCCAAGAAGGCAAGGCGCTCCAGGTCGTCGTTATCCTTATTTTCAGCTTGATCGGCATCGCAGGCAGCTCTGCGGTCGCTTGGTTCGGCATCCGCGTGAACACGTTCGCCAACTCGCGCACGGCTTTCGCTGCGCTCAAAGGCAAGCCGTTCCCGACCTACGCGATCCCGCTCAAAGCAGGCATGAGCATCGGCATGATGCTCATCTCGATCGAGCTGATCCTGATGCTCGGCATCTTGCTGTTCATCCCTGGCAGCTGGGCAGGCGCATGCTTCATCGGCTTCGCCATCGGCGAGTCGCTTGGCGCCTCCGCGCTCCGCATCGCAGGTGGCATCTTCACCAAGATCGCCGACATCGGGTCGGACCTCCTGAAGATCGCTTTCAAGATCAAAGAAGACGACGCGCGTAACCCAGGCGTCATCGCCGACTGCACTGGCGACAACGCCGGCGACTCGGTCGGCCCCAGCGCTGACGGCTTCGAGACCTACGGCGTGACCGGCGTCGCCCTCATCACGTTCATCCTGCTCGCCGTGCCGTCCGAGACGATCCAGGTCCAGCTACTCGTGTGGATCTTCGTCATGCGCATCGTGATGGTCATCGCAAGCGCGGGCTCGTACTTCATCAACGACTTGATCGCCAAGAGCCGATACCTCACCGCGGACAAGATGAACTTCGAGGCGCCGCTCACGATCCTCGTCTGGATCACTTCGATCGTCAGCGTCCTTTTCACGTTCGTCGTCAGCAAGATGCTCATCCCGGAGATGGGTGGAGACAGCACCTGGTGGAAGCTCAGCGCGATCATCACCTGCGGCACTCTCGCGGGCGCGATCATCCCTGA
>JANYHY010000843.1 GCA_025362165.1 Myxococcales bacterium
CGCGGCGTGGGGTCATTCGCACGGGCGGCGTGGTCAGCTCGCTTGAGATCTCGTTTGCGCGCGGGCCTCCCGCGTGGATCGATCACGCGCGAGCGAGCGTGCGTACGCGCATCGTCGCGACGTTCCCAGAGCAGACGGGACCGATGGCGCGCGCGTTGGTCCTGGGAGAGACGGATCTCTCGGATGCAGACGATGAGTCGTTCCGACAGAGCGGGCTCGCGCACCTGCTCGCCGTCTCGGGCACTCACTTGGTTCTCGTCGTCGTGGGGCTCGTGCGTCTGCTCCGCGCAGTCCTTTGTCGCGTGAACATCCTCTCCGCCCGGCTCGACGTCGCGCGTGTCGCGTCCGCGCTCGGCGTCCCGATTGCGTGGGTCTACGCCGATTTCGCGGGAGGAAGCGGCTCCGCGCGGCGCGCCGCATGGATGTTGACGGCGGGTCTCGTCGCGATCGCTCTCGGTCGTCGCGCCCGGCCAGTGCGTGCGTTCGCGCTCTCGCTCGTCGCCGGCGCGCTCGTCGATCCGCTGATCGCGTTCGACGTGTCTTTCGCGCTCTCTGCGGCGGCCACTGCAGGCCTGCTCGCGTGGAGCCCTGCCCTCACGACGGCACTCTCGCGCCGCTTGCCGCGGCCAATCGCGGCGTCGCTCGCAGCCACGCTGAGCGCGACGATCTTGTGCGCGCCGATCCTCGCGACGTTTGCGCCCACCCAGCCCATCGGATCGGCGCTCGCGAACTTGCTCGCCGTGCCGGTGGGAGAGCTCGCAGCGCTGCCGCTGTGTTTGGCCCATGCGCTCTTGTCTCCGTGGCCGGACGCCGAGCGAGGCACGGCGGTCCTCGCGTCGGGAGCGCTCTCGGTCGTGCTCGCGATCGCCCGCGCTTCGTCGTCGGTCGGGCAACTCGAGACCCCTCGGCCAACCCACCTTCAGCTCGCCGCGCTCGCGTTCGCGTTCGCCGCTTCGAAGAGCGATCTCTCGCCGGCGCGTTCGCGGGTCGCGCTCCTCTGCGCTTGCGCCGCGCTCCTCTTGGGAGAGGTCGAAGCCATCCATCAAGGGCGCCCGCGCGGGGTGCTTCGCGCCACCTTCCTCGATGTCGCCCAAGGGGACGCGACGCTCATCGATCTACCCGACGGGAGCGCCATGTTGATCGATGGCGGAGGTCTCGTCGGTTCGCCAGTGGACGTCGGCAAGCGGGTCATCGCACCTGTGCTGCGTGCGCGGCGTCGCGACGAGCTCGCGCTCGTGGTGCTCTCGCATCCTCACCCAGATCACGCGGGCGGCTTGGCCACCGGGCTCGATCACGTGAGCGTGGCGCGCGCCTGGGACACTGGGCAGGGAGAGCGAGAAGGTGTCGCGGGAAGCTACGCCTCTTGGCTCGCGAAAATGCGTGCACAGCGCGTGATGATCGAGGGGCCAACGACGCTGTGTCATTCTCACGAGGTTGGCGGCGCGACCCTCACGGTCCTCGCGCCATGCCCCGCGTCGGACCCAACGCTCTCACCCAACGACAACTCGTTCGTGATCCTCGTTCGTTTTGGCGCGCGCAGTCTGTTGCTCGTGGGAGACGCTGAGCACGAAGAGGAGCGCGCCTTGCTCGCGACAGGCGCGAACCTCCGCGCGGACGTGTTGAAGGTTGGCCACCACGGCAGTCGCACCTCTTCGTCGCCGGACTTCATCGCGGCGGTGCGGCCTCGCCTCGCCATCATCTCGTGCGGGCGCCGCAACCGATACGGACATCCCGCAACGAACACGCTGGACACGCTCGCTGGGGCCCGCGTGTTTCGCACGGATCTCGACGGAGCGGTGACTGTGACGACCGACGGAGAGTCGCTCGTTTGGAGCTCCGCCGTTGACGGGTCGCCGTCCACCCTCTATTCGCCATCTCCATGACCGAGCGCATCGTCACTATGCTCGACCAAGCGACCATCGCAAAGCGCGTGGCCGAGCTCGGCGCGCAGATCACTGCAGAGTACAAAGATCGACACCTCGTCGTGATTATCATCCTCAAGGGGAGCTTCGTCTTCGCCGCGGATCTGACGCGCGCGATCGATCTGCCGTTGCGCGTGGATTTTCTCGGCGTGCGCTCTTATGGCGAGGGGACCGAGAGCAGCGGCGTCGTGCAGATCACCCAAGACCTCTCGCGGCCCATCGCAGACGAGGACGTGCTCATCGTCGAAGACATCGTGGACACGGGCCTGACCATCGCGCACCTCATGGATCTTCTGCGAACGCGGCAGCCGCGCAGCGTGAAGGTCTGCTCGTTGTTGCACAAACCCGCGCGCGCTCGCGTCGTCGTGCCGATCGACTACTTGGGCTTCGTGATCGAGGACAAGTTCGTCGTCGGTTACGGCCTCGACTTCGCCGAGCGTTACCGCAACCTCCCCTACATCGGTGTCGTGGAGCGCATGTGAGCAAGCGCCTCGCGTATCTCGAGAAGGCGACCGCGGCGGGCTCGACGGATCCGTTCCTCTGGTACGGGCTCGCGTTGGAATATCGGTCGCTCGAGCGCAATGACGAGGCGCTCGCGACGTTCACGAAGATCCGCGCGGACCACGCGGACTACCTGCCGGCGTTCTTGATGGCGGGTCAACTGCTCGAGAAAATGGGCCGCATCGATGACGCAAAGGAATGGTTGAACGCGGGCATCGCGGTCGCCAAGAAGAAGGGCGACAGCCACGCGCAGAGCGAGCTCGAGTCCGCCCTCTCCGCGCTCTAGGGCTTTCGGTTCGCGCGTAGCGTTTCGATGCGGGCCTTCATGCGCGCTTCTTCTCCGCGCTCCGTTGGTTCGTAGAAGACGTCGGTCGCGACCTCGTCGGGCAGATAGGTCTCGCCTTGCGCGACGCCGTCCTCGTCGTGCGGATAGCGGTACTTCGCGCCGTAGCCATCCTCTTTCATCAGCTTGGTGACAGCGTTGCGCAGCTTCATCGGTACCGGCAGCGCGCCTCGTGCCTCCACGAGCGCACGGGCTCGCTGCCACGCGTTCTTGATCGCGTTCGACTTCGGCGCGCACGCCAAATACAGCGCCGCGTGCGCGAGCGGATAGATGCCCTCAGGCATGCCGAGGCGCCGAAA
>JANYHY010000866.1 GCA_025362165.1 Myxococcales bacterium
AGCGACCGAGACCTCGCCGACTTGCATCCCGAAGCTCGTGAGGGGCGACGACGGGAGAGCAAAGCCGCCGCTCGAGGTTCCGCTCGGCATTTGGTCGACCTTGCAGCCAACCTTTGATTGGTTGCGATCCATCCATACGTCGGTGTGGTGCCAGTTGTTGAGGTTCGAGATGTTGCCCATGCTGCACGTTCCGTTGCCGAGCAACTGAGGCGCAATGACGTGCATGTCTTGTCCGTTCGTCTCCTGGATGACGATCGGAAAGTCGTAGTTGTTGTTCTGAAAGTGGACGAGGATCGCGCCGAGCTCGAGCGTGTTCGTTCCGATCGCCGCGCCGAGCCTGAACCAGAAGCTCAAGTGAATGACCTGCAGGCTCCCCGAAAAGTTGTCTTTCGTGACAACAGCATCGGTGGATCCATTGGAGTTCACGAACGCGGCGTGCAACGAATTCTGGGGAGAGACCGAGGTCGAGTTGGAGACCGAGAGTGAGCCGCCGTACTGCACCGTGGTGGCCATCTGGGTCGGGGAACCGCCGAGGTAAGCGTCGGCCACTTGGGCTGGGTTCTTGTCCCAATCCGCGCAGAAGATCGCCGTCGGGTTCTGGCCCGTGCAGAACGGCAGCACCGTGCCGGCGTCTTGTTTGGGAACGATGACATCAGCGCCCGAGTCGTTCGCTGGCAGGATGGAGTCCGCAACGGACGAGTCGATAGGCGGCTTGTTCCCAGCATCATCCGTCATTGCGACGAACTAGTCGCCGACGCACCCAAACGCAAACAACCCCAGCGAGCAAAAGCGAAGAAAGCGCATCCCGCAAATGTACCGGGAGCGCTCTCTCGTGTCGAACTTGTCGCCGAGTGCTTTTTAGGCCGTCTTGAAGACGTTCATCACGTCGCCCAAGAGCTTCAGCGCTTCGGCGCGCGGTCGCTGGAAGGCGTTGCGCCCCATGATGGATCCGAACGCGCCGCCCTTGGCGAGCTCCTTCACCTCGGCGATGACCTCGTCGCTGCCTTTGGCCTCGCCGCCCGAGAAGATGATGATGCGCTTTCCGTTGAACGCGCTCTGCACGCAGTGGCGGGTGCGATCTGCGAGGGTGTCCGTCTTGATGCCGAACTTCTCGAAGACCTTCTTTGCCTCGGCTTGCTCGATGTGAGCCTTTGGGGGCTTGATCTTGATGACGTGCGCGCCGAGCTGCGCGGAGATCTGCGCGGCGTACGCGGCGACGTCGACCGCGGTCTCTCCGTCCTTGGAGATTCCCGCGCCGCGGGGGTACGCCCAGAGCACGGTGGGCAGGCCATGACTCTTGGCCTCGAGGATCAGCTCACGCAAGTACTCGTACATCGTGTTGCGCTGGCCCGAGCCAGGATAGATGGTGTAGCCGATCGCGCTGCAACCGAGGCGAAGTGCGTCCTCGACAGAGCCCGTGAGCGCGCTGCACGGTTGGTCGATCTTGGCGAGCGTGTCCGAGTTGTTCAACTTCAAGATGAGCGGGATCTGACCGGCGTAGCGGTCTGCCACGGCCTCGATGAAGCCAAGCGGCGCCGCGTACGCGTTGCACCCGGCGTCCACCGCGAGCTGCGCGTGATAGTCGGGATCGTACGAGTCTGGGTTGGGTTGGAACGAGCGCGCAGGTCCGTGCTCGAAGCCTTGATCGACGGGGAGGATCACCATCTTGCCCGTCCCCGCGAGCGTGCCGTGATTCATCATGCGCACGAGGTTGGCTTTGACGCCCGGATTGTCCGAGCCGTACCAGGACATGATTTGCTTGACGCGATCGCTCAGTGCCATGGCGACGAAGCTAGCTCTCTTCCACCAAGTGGCGCAACCCACGGCTTTACGAGCGTAACGCATCACTGAGTTACGCCGCGCGGCTTGCCCGTGGTGCGCGAAGGCGAGACAACGAGCCATGACCGAGCAAAGGCCTGCTGACAGCATCTCGCACATCCCGCCTGCCGTGAGCCCGTCGATCGGTACGACGCTCCGCGACCACGTGCTCGCGGGCATGCGCGCGGCGCCAGGCGCCACAGGCGAGTTCACGTCGCTGCTCAGTCACATCTCGCTCGCGATTCGCATCATCCTTTCGCGCGTGCGCCAAGCGGGACTTGCGAACCTGCTGGGCTACACCGGCGAGACGAACGTGCAGGGCGAAGCCGTGCAAAAGCTCGACGAGTTCGCGAACGACGTGCTGATGAACGTGCTCGAGCGGAGCGGTCACTGCGGCATCATCGGCAGCGAAGAGCTCGAGACCGCGCGCACGGCGGGTCACCCTGGCAAGTACATCGTCTTGTTCGATCCGCTCGACGGCTCGTCGAACATCGACGTCTGCTCCACGATCGGCACCATCTTCGCCGTGCTACGCCGCCAAGATCCGCTCTCGCCGCCTTCGGTGAACGAGGCGCTTCGGCCGGGTCGGGACATCATCGCGGCGGCGTACGTGCTCTACGGGCCGTCCACCGTGATGGTGCTGACCACGGGGCAAGGCGTGCACGAGTTCACGCTGGATCCGAACGTCGGAGAGTTTTTTCTATCGCGCGCGAACGTGCGTTGCCCGGAGCGCGCGAGCATGTACTCCATCAACGAAGGCAACCACGCGCGCTGGACCGAGGGAGTCCAGAAATGGAACGAGTGGATCAAGCGAGACGACCCCGCGAACGGCGCGCCTTACAACCACCGCTACGTCGGGTCGCTCGTCGCGGACGCGCACCGCACGCTGCTGAAGGGCGGCATCTTCGCGTACCCTGCGGACAAGAAGAGCCCTGGCGGCAAGCTGCGCTTGCTCTACGAAGCGAACCCGATGGCGTTCATCTTCGAGCAGGCTGGCGGCATGGCGACGAACGGCGCCGATCGCATCCTCGACATCGTCCCGAACGCGCTGCACATGCGCACGCCGCTCGTCCTCGGCAGCAAGTTCGACGTCCAAACGTTCACGGAGTTCGCGACCGGCAAGCGGTGATATAACGCGCTGCATGTCGAACCAAGTCCGTAATGTCGCGATGCTCGCCTGTGTCCTCTCTGTCGCTGCTTGCGGCAAGCTCGGCAAAAAGGACGACGCTGACGGCGGCACTGCCTCCTCGGGCGGAGGCGTGAGCGGGCTGCTCGGCAAGGCGCTGACGCTCGTGAGCCCGACAGGCGAGCCGTTCGAGGGTCAGATCAGCATGGACGACTCGGTCGACGGCAAGCCTCACACCTCCATGGTCTACGAGGTGAAGGGCGACAAGATGCGCTTCGACGAGCCCGCTCACAACGCATACGTCATCTTCAACGCCCCCGAAAAGAAGATGATCAGCGTAGACGACGCGAAGAAGACCGCGACAGTGATCAACCTCGACGACATGCAGAAGATGGCCGCATCCATGGGCGCGCCCGGACACACCGCGCCTTCAGCGCCCGTCGAGAACGAGTGGGACTCTTCCGTCGACATGAACGCCGGCAGCGACGTCATCGCGGGCTACGCGTGCGACAAATGGAAGATCACGGAGACGAACAAGAAGACCGCCAAGGTGCGCAAGTCGGACGCGTGCCTCGCCAAAGGCATCGGCTTCCCAGACATGTCCTCGATGATGGGCGGCGGCGGCACCAAGACGGGCTCCGCGTGGATGCAGAAGCTCGTCACCGACAAGTACTTTCCCCTCCGCGCGGTGACCACCGAAGACGGCGTGGAGAAGACGCGTATGGAGGTGACCAAGATCGACAAGAAGCCGCTCGACGCCGCGCGCTTCGAGGTCCCTGCTGGTTACAAAGTCGTCGACATGGCCGACATGATGAAGCAGCTGCAGAACATGAAGGGCATGCCCCACTAGTTGCAGCGCGGAGCTACACGCCTGTCGCTTCGGGGCTCCAGATGACCTTGTGCATTTGAAGTTGG
>JANYHY010000013.1 GCA_025362165.1 Myxococcales bacterium
AGCGGCGCGCGTCTCGATGCGATCGTCGTCGTCGCTCACCGCGAGGCACCTTGTCCGAGCGCGGTCATGATCGCCTCGGACACGTCTATCGAAGTCGTGCCGCCGGCAAGCTTTACGTTCCTCTCGAGGTGCGTGCCGCTCCGGGCGTCCATCAAGGCGCGAGCCCGCTGCTGTTGCAGGTGCTCACGGGCTCCGCGAAGGGCCAAAACAAGCCGCTTTTGCACAAGGTGACGATCGGCAAGAGCTCCGAGAACGATCTCGTGCTCGATGACGACACGGTCTCGCGCAAGCACTGTGAGCTCGAGGTCGCAGAGGGCGGAGTGCGCGTGCGCGATCTCGGCTCGACCAACGGCACGCGCGTCGGGGGAAGCAAGGTTCAGGAGGCGATCGTCCCGCCCGGCACCGTGCTCAAGGTCGGCGAGGTCGAGATCGCGATCCGCCCGCCGACGCAGAAGGTGGAGGTGCTGCCGAGCGAGTCACCCGTGTTCGGTCCCGCGATCGGCAAGAGCCTCGCGATGCGGACGATCTTCGGCGTGCTCGAGCGCATCGCCCCCACCGAGGCCACGGTGCTGCTCGAGGGCGAGACCGGGACCGGCAAGGACGTGCTGGCGCGCGCGATCTTCGAGAAGAGCACGCGCGGTCATGGTCCCTTCGTCGTCGTCGACTGCGGCGCGGTGAGCTACTCGCTCATCGAGTCCGAGCTGTTCGGTCATGAGCGCGGCGCGTTCACCGGTGCGGTCTCACAGCGTCAGGGCGCGTTCGAGCTCGCTGATGGCGGCACCGTGTTCTTGGACGAGATCGGAGAGCTCCCGCTCGACGTGCAGCCCAAGCTGCTGCGCGTGCTCGAGGCGCGCGAGTTCCGGCGCGTGGGCGGTAACAAGCCGATGAAGACGGACGTACGCGTGATCGCGGCCACCAAGCGCAACTTGTTGCGAGAGGTGCAAGCGGGCAAGTTCCGCGAAGACCTTTATTTCAGGCTCGCCGTCGTCCCCATCACAGTGCCGCCATTGCGCGCGCGTCGAGAGGACATCCCCGCGTTCGTGGACCACATCGTCGCGTCCGTGGACCTGGGTGCGGGCCTGGGCGCGGGCGCGGGCCGGTCTCCGCTCACGATCTCCAGCGAGACCATGCAGGCGCTCTCCGCGCACGACTGGCCAGGCAACGTGCGCGAGCTGCGCAACGTGCTCGAGCGGGCGATCTTCATGACGCGCGCCACAGGCAAGACAGAGATCGGCAACGTGCTCTTGAGCGCAGGCCCAACGCAAGAGAACGCTGTGTTCTCGTTCGACGCCGCCAAGAGCTACCGCGAGACGCGCAGCAAGTTCGACGCGGAGTTCGAGACTCGCTACGTCAAATGGATCCTCGCGCGTCACGGGGGCAACGTGAGCGCCGCCGCGCGTGAGGCGCGAATGGATCGCAAGCACCTCTTCGACATGGCCAAGAAGCACGGTCTCAAGGGCGGGGCCACCGAGGACTGAAGGCTGTCCTTAGAACGCGGCGGAGAGAGCGAGGCCGCCGATGTACGCGCGTCCGCCGGTGATCGCTTGGCCCGCGAGCGTGTACTCGTCATAGTCGAACTGGATCATCTCGAAGTACGCGCCGAGCTTGAGGCTGGTCATGAGCCCGATGATCCGCCCTTTTTCTGGGGTGATCGTGTAGCTCGTGCGCACACCGCCCATGTAGCTCGAGAACGGCGAGAGCTCGCGGTCGCCTGTGTAGTACGCGCCCTTCGGTCCGAGCGGAGGATCTCCGGCGTAGTAGTCGTCGCTCCAAAAAATCGCGCCGCTCTGCTTGTAGTAACGAAAATGCAAAGACGCGCGCCATGAGTCCGTGAGGTACTTCTCGAACTCGATCTCGGGGGTGATGCTCTTGATGTTCCAGGTGTCCCAATAGCCGCGCGCCGACAAACGCAGCGCCGCCTTGAGCGGACGCAGGAAGAAGTTGAAGCGCGCAGCCACCGAGTGACGCGTGCGGTTGGTGGGGATGTGCTCCTGCGCTTTGACGCCTTCACCCAGGATCACGCTGCGGTATGGGTCGGATTGGAACCCGTTCAAAATCTGTGCGGTATACAAGAACTGAGTCTGGAAGATGGGCGTCCACGCCTGCGACCACCCGCCCTGAAAGCTGTCGATCGCGATAGGTCGCGTCGTGCGCCCTGGCGTAGACGAGGCGAAGCAACCGGTGGAGTCCTCGAGCGCGACGGCTTGCTCGGCGGTCGCGTTCACCGCCTGCACTTTGTCGCAGACGCTGTCCCAGTTGTGCGACCAATCGATTTGAAGCTGCGTGTTGTGCTCGAACAACTCCGTGCGCGCAGTGGCGTTGACGCTGTGCGACCGATAGTCGTGCTCGGTGGAGTAGGTGTAGCCAGTGTCGAACGACACGGCGTCCTTCTTGAGCGTGAAGCCGCCTCTGCCGACGTTGCGCAGGTCGTGCACGCTCGCTGTCGTGATGACGTCCGCGGCAGGTCGTGACGCTTTGTAAGCCGGGCCAGCTTTGGTCTTCACAGACGCGCCGGAGACGACGTCCGCTTCCCAACCGCCGTGCACGTCGAGGAACTGCCACGGGTGCGCGGCGAGGTTCACGCCTGGCGAGTACACGAACATGTTCGTGCGGATGGGCGCCTCGTAATAAATCGTGTGCGTCGTGTCGAAGTCCACGACCTGCGCACGCGCCTCGCCAGCCGCACCCAATGCAGCGGCGAACGCGAGACCGCAGAAGAGAGCGCGGAGGCTCAGTTGCACCCGCACCCTCCGCCGGCGACTCCAGAGCCACCGAACGAGCCTTCACGGTTGTCGATCGCGTGGCGAAGCTGCGCGCTCTGATGCGGGTCGCCCTCGAACTGCATGATGGGATCTGCGAGGACTGCGCGCTCTTGCGGCTTGACGGTCACGCACGAGACGAGACTCGCGGCGGCCAAGAGGAGGAGGAGCGTTCGCATCGTTTTCCTCAGAAATAGACGCCAAAACCGCCCGAAACGGTCTGCGCGTTCTTGTAGGTGTCAGCTGTGAAGAGGGTCATGTTCGAGGCTTCGATGCGCACGAGGATGCGGTTGCGAAGCGCCATCAAGAAGCCGCCGCCCGCGCGCGCAACGAACAGGTCCTCGCGCTTGAGCACGAAGCTGTCGGAGTTCGGAAACACCGAGAGGCCGCCGGCCGCGATGCCAACGAATGGGCAAATGACCCAGCTCGGGAACAGGTGCACCGTGGCCCCGCCGCCGTAGAAGATTTGTGCGCCGTCCGCGGTGAGGCCGTTGCCCACGAAGCCCTCGAGGCTGATCGTCTTGTCGAGCACGATCTGAGGCCTCACCTCCACGTAGCCGAACTGCTTGACCGAGCCGTCCTTGATCGGGATGTTGAGCATTCCGCCCAACATCGCGAAGCCGCCGTGCGCGCCCTGTAGCGGCGGAGGGGCGAAGAAGCCTGGTCGAGAGGGCGCGCCGTCCGCACCGGGCGTGACCGCGAAGGGCTCGACCTGCTCGC
>JANYHY010000019.1 GCA_025362165.1 Myxococcales bacterium
GATGGCAGTCGACACGCCCGCGTATGGTTTGAACACGCCTGACGGTAGCGAGATGACGGCCTCGAGTTGGTTGTCGTTGACGAGCATCTCTCGCAGCGCCACGTGCGCTTTCGAGGAGCCGAAAAGAACGCCGTCCGGCACAATGGTCGCGCTCCGTCCGCCCTTCTTGAGCATGCGAAGGATGAGCGCGAGAAAGAGCAGCTCGGTCTTCTTCGTCTTCACTTTCTGGGTGAGCGACGGATGGACGTCCTCCGCATCGAGGCTCCCCTTGAACGGCGGGTTCGCGAGAATGACATCGAAGTAGTCCTTCGCTTGCTTGCCAATCTTTGGGTTGTCGGGGAACGAGTTCGACAGCGTGTCTTGGTAGTGGATGTCGGGATTCTCGACGCCATGAAGCATCAGGTTCATCGACGCGATGCGGAGCATCGTGCTGTCGAAATCGAACCCGTGGAACATCCCCTTCTGGATGTGATCGCGGTACCGCTCCAGCTTGTCACCCGTGTAGACCTTCTCGCCGCTCTCTGCGAGGTAGATGCCCTTGGGCGAGCTGTACTTCTCAAGCAGGTACTGCATCGTGCCGACGAGAAACCCGGCGGTGCCGCACGCGGGATCGCCCACCGTCTCGGTCGGCTTCGGCTCAAGCATCTCCACCATGAAGCGAATGATGTGGCGTGGCGTTCGGAACTGGCCGTTGATGCCTGCCGTCGTGAGCTTGCTCAGCAGGTACTCGTAGAGGTCGCCCTTGGCGTCGCCCTCGGTGATCGGCAGCGCGTCGATCATGTTCACGGCGGAGACGAGCAGGCTTGGCTTCTGAATCATGAGTTGCGCGTCAGCCATGTATTCGCCGAAAGTCGTGCCGCCGTTCAACTCGCGAAAGTGTGGGAAGACCTTGTCGCGCACGACCGCGAGCATCTGCTCCGCTTTGACGTGGCGGAAGTGCGACCATCGAAGGCTTTGCTCCTTCGGACCAAACATCGGCTTGAAAGGCTTCTTCGTACGCGCGGCCCGTGCCTCGTTGCGCGTCTCGTTCACATCGAGCAGGCGCGCGAACATCAAGAAGGAGATCTGCTCGATGACGGTGAGCGGGTTCGTGATGCCACCTGTCCAGAACTCTTCCCAGAGTTTGTCGATGTCGCTCTTCAGCTTGCCGGTGATCATGCTCGTTTGCTCTCGGGAGGTGGCGACGATGGGGCTGCCTTGTGCAGGTGGAATGTCGTGAGGATGTCGACGATCTCGTCGACTTCTTCCTTGTTGGTGAACACACCGTCAATGCCACCGGCGTGCAGCGTGGTGAAAGGCGCTTCGTACAGCCGCTCGATTTCTATGCCGCCGTTTTGCGCGATGTGGTTCTTCAACACCTGCAAGAAGCGGAGCTGTTGCGCTGACAGGTGCGGATGCTTGTGAACGAAGCCGGTGAATGCTGCCTCGACGGCATCGGCGTCGAGGCCAACCAGGCCGCGCAGTATGTCTGCTAGTGACTGCTTCGCTTCGGGCTGAATGAGTCGTTTCAGGTTGGCCTTGTCGTCCACCTGGAGAATGAGGGTCGCGAGCGCCTCGAGTTCCTCCTCACGCACCGCCTTGCCAGCGCGGATGCGTTGAAGCGTAGTGTCATTCATGAAGTGCTCGCGCAGCACCTTCTCCACCCGGTGCCGGTACTCGACGAGGTCGAGTCCATCGAGCTTAGGCGTGCGGTCGTAGCCGACGACGTGCTCCTCGGCGACGTCGTAGACCTTCGGTAGGAGCCGGTTGGGGCTTACTTGTGCCTGGTACTTCATCACACCGCGGAGCTCGGTGCGGATCTCTTCCAGCTTGGGCACCGTGACGTTTGCCCAGAACGCGTTGCTCTCGACGGCCTGAATCGCCGCGGCCTTCAGTTTCACTGGGCTTTGATTCTTCATGAGCAGTGCAACTTCTGCCTCGACCCGCCCCTTCAAATCGGCGACTTGGGGCGATCCCTTGAGGACGGCCTCTTGGAGGCGCGTGAGGAGCAGGTCGAACTTGTATGCGTCATCCTCGCCACGAACATTGCGCCAACCCATCAGCGGGGCGGCGATGGACAACATGTCCGCCTTCGTGGCCGCTGCGAACTGCGCGAGGGTGTCGCGGTTGGACAAGAGCTCCAGCTCCTTGCGTCGGTCGCGCACGTCGATGCTCTTCGAGTCCGTCGTGTCGCGCACGTCCTTGACGAGCAAATCGATCGTTCCCTGAAGCACGGGCTCGTCCATTTTGTCGATCGCGGTCTGCGCCAACGAGACGCGTGCCTCGAAGAGGTGCTGCAACAAGGACTTCTGCACGGACGGCTGCTTCTCTTTGTACTTCTCCTCGAAGAACCAGAAGTTCCTGCCGTGATCGAAGATCACGAACTCGGTCTTGTGTTCGTTGGGTCCGAACAGGTTCTTGCAGAGGCGCGTGCCGCGACCGATCATCTGCCAGAACTTCACCGGCGTCTTGACCGCCTTGGCGAAGACGAGGTTCACGACCTCCGGAACGTCGATGCCCGTGTCGAGCATGTCGACCGAGATGGCAACGACGGGCTCCGAGTCCTTCATCTTGAAGTCGTCGATGAGCTGGTCGGCCTTGGGC
>JANYHY010000300.1 GCA_025362165.1 Myxococcales bacterium
CCTCGCGCTCGAAGCCGCGGTGGCGCTCGAGAAGGAGGGCATCTCTGTGGAGGTCGTCGACCTTCGCTCGCTGCGCCCCTTGGACGAGGACCTGATCATCGCTTCCGTGAAGAAGACGCACCGCTGCGTCGTCGTGCACGAGGGCTGGCCCTATGGCGGCGTTGGCGCCGAGATCAGCGATCGCGTGCAGCGCGCGGCCTTCGACTGGCTCGACGCTCCCGTGCTGCGCGTCACCACGCTCGACGTCCCCATGCCCTACAACGCCAAGCTCGAGCAGTACTGCATGCCGCAAGTCGATCGTGTCCAGGCGGCAGTGAAGCGCGCAGTGACCAGGAGCGGATGATGGCCAAAGTTCTGGAGATGCCGAAGCTGTCGCCCACCATGGAAGAGGGCGTGCTGTCTGCGTGGCACAAGAAAGAGGGCGACACGATCGGCATCGACGATCTGCTTGCCGAGGTCGAGACGGACAAAGCGACGATGGAGTTCCGCGCCTTCGACAAGGGCACGCTGCTCAAGCTCCTCGTCGCCCCCGGCGCCACAGTGAAGCTCGGTCAAGCCGTCGCGATCATCGGCAATCCCGGAGACGACATCACCAACCTTGCGGGTTCTGCGCCCGCTCCCGCTCCCGTTCCCGCTCCCGTTCCCGTTTCCGTTCCTGTTGCCGTAAACGCATCCGTCTCGGCACCCGCTCCTTCGACCGCTCCTTCGCTTGCTCCTCCGCCCACCATTCGACGAAGCAACCTCGACCGCACCTCCTACGAGCCCGACTTCACCGAAGCTCCAGCCGACGGCCGAGTGATGGCGTCTCCGTTCATCCGCAAGCAAGCTCGCGATCGCGGCATCGATCTCCGCGGCGCACAGGGCTCGGGACCTCACGGCCGCGTGGTCGCCGGCGATCTCGACTCGCTCTCACGATCCATCGTTAAAGCCGCCCCAACATCGTTGCAGAGTGCACCCATCGGTCTCGCGCTCCGTGAGCCGGAGGTCAGACCCAACTCGATGATGCGCAAGACGATCGCGCGGCGCCTCACGGAGAGCAAGCAGACCGTTCCGCACTTTTATCTGACGATCGACGTCGACGCCGGTCCGCTCGCCGCGCTCCGCGAGAAGATCAACTCCGAGCAACCCAAAGAAGGCGAACATCCGATCAAGGTCAGCCTCAATGATCTATTGATCAAGGCCTGCGCGCTCGGCCTCGCGCTCGTCCCCGAGTGCAACGCGACCTACACGGCCGAGGCGATCTTGATCCATCGGCGGGTGGACATCTCGGTCGCGGTCGCGATCACCGATGGCCTCGTGACGCCGGTCGTACGCGACGCCGACAAGAAGAGCGTCGCGGCGATCTCTCGCGAGGTGCGCGATCTCGCCGCGCGCGCGAAGGGCAAGAAGCTCAAGCCCGAAGAGATGCAGAACGGCACCTTCTCGATCTCCAACCTCGGCATGTTCGGCATCGACGAGTTCAGCGCGGTGATCAACCCGCCGGAGGGAGCCATCCTCGCCGTGGGTCGCGTGCGAGACGAGCCTGTTGTGCACGAAGGTCAGATCGTGGCTGGAAAGAGGCTCGCGATGACCCTCTCGTGCGATCACCGCGTGGTGGACGGCGCGGTCGGTGCTGCGTTCTTGGCGGAGCTGCGCGCGCTCCTCGAGCACCCCATGAGAGTCCTCTCGGGCTGAGTGCTAGGCTGCGCATCGTGCGACGCGCTGTCTTCGTCATGATCACTTTCGGGGCTTCCGCGGCGCTCGCGCACACACCGTCGCGCCCGGAGGCGTTCTCTGTCGGGCTGCGCTCTGCCGAGCACTCGAGCGGAGCGGTGATCGAGCTCAGGGCATCCGCGAGCGGAACGGTGACGCTTGCTGCGAGCACGTTCATCATGGGCTCGGACGTCGCGGAGGTCTTCCTCGCCGCGCAGCAATGCCAGCGCGAACCATGGGGGCAGCTCGGAGACGAGGACGATCGCTTCTGCGCGCCCAAGCGCTTGGCGACCGAGATCGGCACGCACAACGTCACGCTGTCTGCGTTCACCATCGATCGCACAGAGGTGACCGTGCTCGCGTTTGATCGATGCGTCGGCGCCGGCATCTGCAACCCGCCCGGCTTCCGTCGCGGAGACCCGCGCTTCGATCGCCCGAATTTCCCGGTCACGATGGTGAGCTGGTCCGACGCCGTCGACTTTTGCCGGTGGGTCGGCGGCGCCTTGCCGACCGAGGCGCAGTGGGAGTACGCGGCGCGCGGCATCGAGCAGCGCCGCTATCCTTGGGGAAACATTTGGAACGGGTCGCTCGCCAACCACGGGTCGCTCGCCGACGATCCCACGGACGCGAGCGACGGCTACGTGTGGCTCGCGCCTGTCGGATCCTTCGCAGAGGGTGCGACGCCTACGGGCATTCAGGATCTCGCCGGCAACGTGGAGGAGTGGGTGCAGGATCGGATGGATATCGATCTGGCTATCTACAAGCGCAGCAACACGACGATCGTTCTACCTTACCTTCAAGCGGCCGCGACGAACCCGATCGCGACGACCGGGCTTGGGCGGCGTCTTCGCGGCGGCTCGTTCATGCGAGCCGCCCACCAGCTCCGCGCGACGGCGCGCTTCGCCTCGCTCGATACGACGCGCAGCGAAGACACTGGGTTCCGTTGCGTCTACGGTTCCGTCACTCCGATCGAAGCGAGCAACACGAAGCTCACGACGCCCCTGCCCGCCCAGGACGAATAGATGCGCATCGCCCATTTCTCCGATCTTCATGTGCTCTCTCTCGCTGGCGTCGGGTGGCATCGCTTCTTGGGCAAGCGCCTCACGGGGTACGCAAATCTTCGCTTCAAGCGAAACCACGCGCACCACTCTTCCTACGTGACCGCGCTCGCCAAGGAGATGGCGCGCACCAAGGTCGATCACGTCGCCATCACCGGAGATCTCACCAACCTCGCGCTCGAGCCTGAATTTCTGATGGCCCGTGAGATCCTCGAGAACGAGCTGCACCTCTCGCCGCACGACATCAGCGTCGTGCCTGGTAACCACGATCTGTACACGCGCGGGGCGCTGAAGCGGAAGCGCTTCACGGAGTTCTTTTCAGAATATTGCAAGTGCGACATCGATGTGGCGGTGGACATCGGCGTTGGTCACTTCCCGTTCGTGAAGCTGCGCGGTCCGGCGGCGATCATCGGGCTGTCGTCTGCGGTGCCGCGCCCTCCGTTCGTCGCGTCGGGTACGCTAGGGCGCGCGCAGCTCGAGGCGCTCGCCAAGGCGCTCGCTCACCCCGAGGTGCACAAACGCACGCCCGTGATCCTGATTCACCACCCACCGATCAACCCACCTTCGCTCGTGAAGACGTGGATGGAGGGGCTCACGGACGCGAACGCGCTGCGCGAGCTGCTCGCTCCTCTCGAGGCAGGCCTCGTGCTGCACGGTCACTTGCACCGGCGCATGGTCCGCAAGCTCAACGCGTCCGGGCTCCTCTCCATGGGCGCGACGAGTGCCTCCCTTCATCACGACCTCGATACACGTCACGCTGGGTTCAACCTGTACGAGCTCGATGACACGAGCGGTCGCGTCGTGAAGTTCGAAGCCCACGTGCTCGACTCCGAAGAGTCCGGCACGTTCCACGTCGAGCCTGTGCCCGAAGTCGCTTAAAGAGGAAAGCGCCCGAGGACCTCTGTGGTCTTCGAGCGCCTCCAAAGTCTTTGGTCGGAGCTGTCTATTCTGCTTCCGCGGTAGCTTGCTGGCGCGTCACGTTGATCGCCTGCAGGCCCTTCGGACCCTCCTTGATTTCAAACTCGACCGTCTCGTCCTCGAACAGGCGGCGTCGACCGTCGCCGTTGATCTGAGAGTAGTGCACGAAGACATCGGGCCCCTCATCTTGCTTGATGAACCCCCAGCCCTTCTCGTCGTTGAACCACTTAACCTTACCTACTGCCATCGGAGAGCCTCCACTTCCACTGTTGCGACTGCTGGTGCTGAGAAACGAATCTTTGCTTCGGTGAGCGACGCGCGCGTTCGGCGCAACCGTTCATCCCCGAAGAGCGGCGCTAACCTAAGGGACCGCGAGCATGCCGGTCAAGCGCGGATCGGTCTCATTTCTTCGGTAGCGCGTTCTTATTTGCCGCTCGCTCCAGCGCGTCGAGCTCTTCGAGATTCGCCTTGACATTGGGGTCCGACGGGTCGACTGCGCGCGCCTTCTCGAACGCGGCGCGCGCCTCCACCCAAGTCTTCGGATCCTTGGCGAGCGCGGTGCCCAAGTTGGTCCACGCGTCGGCGAGTTTGTCGTCCAAGCGAATCGCCTCACGATACTCGGCGATGGCCTGAGGCATCCGATTGGCTCGTTGATACGCGTATCCGAGGTTCGAGCGGTACGAAGCTCGCGTGGGATCTAGCACCTTCGCGCGCTCGAGCTCCGCGGTCGCACGGACGAGATCGTTCTGCGCGAGCAGCGCGGTGCCGAGATCGGAGTGCGCGCGCG
>JANYHY010000030.1 GCA_025362165.1 Myxococcales bacterium
CACCGAGATTGCGTTCTCGACGATAGGCGCGTATACGGCCCACCTTTGGAGGTCTTTATGAAGAGTTCGTTTTTCGCAGCGGCGGTCGCCGTTGCTCTTGGTGGTGCAGTCATCGCGGCTTGCTCGAGCAGCACCCCTACAGTGGTAGACGCCACTGACTCCGGCCCCGTCTGTGGTGCTGGCTCTACCGCTTGCGGCGACAGCTGTACGTCGCTCGCCAATGACAACACCAACTGCGGCGCCTGCGGAACGGCCTGCAAAGCCGGGCAAATCTGCTCGAAGGGCGCGTGCGCTACCTCGTGCGGCGGCGGCACCACGCAGTGCGGATCCACCTGCAACGACACTCAGGTTGACTCGAACAACTGCGGCGCCTGCGGCACCAAGTGCAAGCAGGGCGAGGTGTGCTCTGCTGGCAAATGCGCCTCGAGCTGCACGATGGGTCAAACGACCTGCGGCAACTCCTGCGTGAACGCGCAGACGGACAACGCGAACTGCGGTGCTTGCGGCACAATCTGCCAAGCGGGCCAAGTGTGCAGCGCCGGCAAGTGCGGTCTCACATGCCAACAAGGCCTCACGCTCTGCGCGATGTCGATGGCGGACGGCGGAGCGCCCGATGCATCGAGCGATGCCTCCAGCGACGCAAGCTCGGACGGCGGCGGTAGCCTCGCCTTCCCGTACTGCGCCAACACACAGACGGACGACTCCAACTGCGGCGGCTGCGGCATCCAATGCGGGGCCGGCAGCCAGTGCCTCAACGGCGCCTGCAGCGTCACTTGTGGCAATGGCCAGACTCTTTGCCAGCCAGGCGATGGCGGCGCGAGCTACTGCGCGAGCCTCCAGTCCGACAACAATAACTGCGGTAGCTGCGGTGCCGCGTGCGTGAGCATCAACAAGACATGCTCGGCTGGCAAGTGCGTGACCTCGGGTCACGACGATGGCTTCGGTGATACGTGGAGCGACAACAACCCGCGAGACACCTACACGCTGCAGACGGCCACCTCGGCATGCCAGGCGTACATCGCCGCGCACCCTGCCGACACCTGCAACACAATGAACTGCAGCTGCGGTAACGGCGACCCCTGCACGTACAACACGGCTGGGAACGGTCTGACCCGCCGTACGTGGTTCTACAATGGCGGGGCGCACAACGGTCAGGTTACGAACAACTCGTGCAACCAAGCGAACCCGCCCATCTGGCATTGACGGCGAGGTAAACGGAACGCGGAGGCGAGCGACCCACGAGGCGCTCGCCTCTCGCGTTTTGTGCGGCTTGCGGGCGAGATGGGTTTGGTGAGATCCTGCATGAATGCGCAGTACCGTTGCATGCTGCTTCGCGTTCGTAGCGTCTTGCTTCGTCGCCTGGGCCTGTGCCACTGCGGTGGTGCCCATCGACAACACCGACGTGCCCGAGACCGGTGCCCCGCCCGACTCGGGACAAGTGAAGGTGGACGCGGGCTGTCCTCAGTTCAACACCGACACCGATCCCAAGCACTGCGGGTCGTGCACCAAGGCCTGCAGCGCGCTTCAAGTGTGTGCGGCGGGCGTGTGCAAAGCAGCGTGCGATCTCCCCACGGTCAAATGCGTAACTAGTGACGGCGGCGTCGGTGGCTGCGTCGATCCCGCGACGGATCCGATGAACTGCGGCAGCTGCAACAACAAGTGTCCTGTGGTCGACGCGGGCTCAGTGCCAGCGGACAACGGCAACGACTCCGGCATCAACTTCGGCGACGCGGGTTTCGACGCGGGCATCGCTCCGCAAGCGGGCAGCGCCACATGCGCGTCGAGCAAGTGCGGCGTCAACTGCCCAGCGGCGCTCACCGCTTGCTCGGACAACATTTGCTACGACACGATGAACAACCACGATCACTGTGGCAATTGCATGACCGCGTGCGCGATGGACACCGAGTGGTGCACCGCCGGTCACTGCTGCGCTGGAGGCACGGAATACTGCGGCGGCATGTGCGTCGACGTACAGAGCGATCCGAAGAACTGCGGCGGCTGCGGCAAGGTGTGCCCGATGAACGCGCAGACTTGCTCGGGTGGGACGTGCGTCTCCTGCGACGCCAAGACGGACGTCCTGTACAACGGCAAGTGCTACTACCTCGACGGCTCTGGCGGCGCGTGCGACATGGGCTTCTCGCGCGCATCGAACGCGACGATGGCGGCGACCCTCGCGATCAACGTGAACGCCTACGCAGGCAAGAACTACAAGCACAAGCCGTCCTCCAACTGCTGCATGTGGACGTCTGACGCGAGCGAAGTGTACGGCATGGTTTCGCACTGCAACTCTAACGGTCCGTTCTCCAACGGCGAGCCGGCCGTCAACGGCGCAGGCTGCAACGGCGCGAAGAACTTCGCCGCGGGCCAACTCACGTTCTGCGGAGCCAACTAGGCGGTGAAGCGAGCGCTCATCCTCGTCGCGGCGATCGCTTGCACGCCGGCTGCGACCGTGGCGGGATCCGTCGCCGCTTCCGACTCCTCACCTGTCACTGACGCGTCCGTCGCTGACGCGGCGTTCGTCGCCGACTCCGCCGTTGCGCCTGACTCTGCCGTGCCGGCGCCGCGCGTGTCGGATCAAGAGGCAGCCAACGTGCTGTTCACCACGGGGGCGCCGCCCGGTTGCGGCGACATGAAGGGCGACGCGGCGATCGAGTGCTGGCTCGGGCTTCGTTACGCGAGCGATCCCGCCGCAAAAGATCTCGCGCTCGCGCTCTATCGAGAGACGGGTGACGTCGCGGGGCTAGGCCAGGACGAGATCATGAACGGCGGGTTTCGAGGGATGCTGCACCTCGTTCCAGAGCCGCCCGTGGGGCAATACAGAAAGCACCTCGAGTGGGTGCTCGCTTCCGCACGCGACTTCGAGTCGTTCTTCAAGGATCTCTACGCAGGACAACCAACGCCCAAGTATCGATGGCGTGCGCTCACAGCGCGCTTCATGCGTTCGGTCGATCGCACGACGCCAAGCGCGTACGCTTCGCCGTGGACGTTCTCGTACAACGTGAAGGGGTCGCTGTTGACGAGCGAAGGCGCTGTGCGCGAGACGCTCTTCCACGAGTTCTTCCACATGAACGACGCAGACCATCAAGACTGGTCGCCGCACAACCTCTCTTCGGACTACGACGCGATCCTCAAAAAGTGCGGCGCCTCCACTGCCTGCTTGTCGCCGTACGCGCCCAACGACACGGTCGTGCGCGGCGGCACCTACTACGCATTCCAGCAGAACAACGGGACGCCCGTGCACGAGTACGGCGCAGAGCTCGCGCTGCGTTGGTACAAAGAGCAGCGCGCGATGCTGCATGACAAGAAGCTCTCGCAGAAGGCCTTCAAATGCGGCCCGCCCGAGAACGCTCGTTCTTGGAAGGCGCTCGTGGATGAGTTCTTCGCTGGGCGCGACATCGTCCCCGCTTGCCCGTAAGCCAGAAAACGCGTCGCTGACCCTTGTTTTCGCGGCATCGCGAAGGTACACGCACGCTGACCTTGATTGACCATGGCTGAGCAGAGTGAGCAGTTCGACGCGGGCAACGCCGCATACAAGGTGAGCCTCCCCACCTTCGAGGGTCCGCTCGATCTGTTGCTGCACCTTTGTCAAAAGCACGAGCTCGACATCCTCGACATCCCCATGGGGTTCATCACGGAGAAGTACCTCGAGTACCTCTCGGTCATGACGCTCATGAACCTGGACGTCGCCGCCGAGTATCTGGTGATGGCCGCGACGCTCACGCACATCAAGAGCAAGATGCTGTTGCCCGCGCCGCCGCCGGGACAAGAAGACGACGCACTCGTCGAGGAGGAAGAGGACCCGCGCGAGGCTCTGATCCGCCGGCTGCTGGAGTATCAGAAGTACAAACAAGCGGGCGCCGATCTGCTCGCGCGAGGTGTGCAAGGCACGGACGTCTTCACGCGTGGTTCGGAG